>JAIBAQ010000030.1 GCA_019695095.1 Candidatus Hydrogenedentota bacterium | reverse complement strand
GAGTGAACATCCTCGAAACGGTGTTAGGTGCGGCCGATCTCGTGCCGGGCGGAAAAGAAGTTGCCGACTTTCTGCGTCAAGGCGGACTTCGAATACGCCTCAAGGGCCCCATCGACAACCCGACCCCCACCTATGACTTCAAGGGCAACGTGACGGGGATTGCTCAGGAGGTCCTGAAGGCAACGGAAAGCGGGAAGAACGCCGTAAAAGACGAATTGGTGAAGGGCGCTACAGAAGCACTCAAAGGCATTCTCCAAGGCCGTTGAAAGCGGCGTTCTTTTGGAATCCCGGCGGTGTCTGTGATACCATTTCGCTCGAAAACCCCACGCTTTTTATAGGAGATCGCTTCGGTGAGGCACCCATTACCCGAAATGCCCCCGCGTGTCCAGATTCAGACGCAAGCCGGGTGTAACGGCCGCTGCATCTTCTGCCCGAATGAGGAAGTACTCAAGTCGGATTTGGAGCATGGCCGCATGCCTCTCGATCTGTTCAATAAGATTATTGACGAGTTGGCGCAGCATCCCCCGCGGCGAGTGGGCATGTACATGCAGAACGAACCGCTGCTCGACAAGCGCATGCCGGATCTTGTGCGTACCGTGACCGAGAAGATACCGAGCACGAAGTCGCAAGTAATCACCAACGGCACCTACCTGTCGAAAGAGAAAGGCGAAGCCCTCATTGACGCGGGTTTGAAGCAACTGAAGTGCAGTCTTCAGTCTCTCGATCCGGAAACCAACCGCGAGATCATGGGCTACGACAGCACGAAGGTGATCGAGAACTGTATCGAGTTCCAGAACACGATCAAGCGTAAACGGTCTGACATCGATTTCCGCGTTTCGATGGTAGTCACCAACAAGAACATGCACGAGATTGAGAAGGCGCGCCGATTCTGGAAGAAGCACGGCGTGCGTCTGGTCACTTCGGCGTTGGAGAATCGGGGCGGAAACATCAAAGATGCTGACCAGCTTAACGTGGGTGAAATGCGGTCCATGGGGAACTGCATTCGTCCGTCGCGCGACATGATGATCCTCTTCAACGGCGACGTGCCCCTGTGCTGCGTCGATTGGCATCGGACCGCCATACTCGGCAACGTGGAAAAGCAGAGCATTCGCGACGTGTGGCACGGCCAGTTCGTCGAGAAGGTTCGCGACGGCCTGGGAGAGGGCAAGGCCGAAATGCTACCTGACATATGCGTTGGGTGCGGCGAAAGCGCGTGTCCCAATCTTCATCGCCGCGGGTTGCGCGGCATTCTCAGCCGCATTGCCGCGGCATTCTGACCCAATCCCATCCATCCAACGATTTGCGTGAGCTTTCCTTGTGCGTGTGACTCGGGGTATTCTTCACCGGCCAGTCGTTGCGCCACTCAGATGCGCTTGAAAGGAAGGCTTCTATGCACGTGCTGATACTGTTGGCTTTGGGAACAGTCATACAGGGCCCCGGAACAGTCTGGTCGGACGCCTTCGAGGCAAGAGATACCGGAATTGCTGTGGCATCCTCTGGCGATTACCACATCTGGGTTTGGGTCAAGGGCGATGCCGAGGGTGTCGTGAAGCTCGGGGACTCGCAGCTTAAACTTGCAAAGACCTCCAGTTCGGATTACGTCTGGCAGAATCTTGGCCTTGCTCCGTTACCCCAAGGAACGGTGAAGGCAGAGTTTCCCGATAATGTGGCTGTCATCGTCGCCACGACTGACGCCGCTTACGACCCCAAGGCCATTTTGCCGTATCTACGCGTTAAAGATACTCCCGAGACTGTGGGTGACTCGCGCGCGGCTATCGAGCGTTTTACAAATACCGTTTTTACGATGACCCCCTTCGAAGGAAAGCAGCAGTGGGAAGGGTATGCCAAAGGTCTGCGGCGGCGCTTCAAGGTTTCCTCGGGGTTGTGGCCATTTCCCGAACGTACGCCACTCAACGCAAAGGTCTCCGAGGTTGCCCGTCACGATGACTACATCGTGGAGAAGGTTGCCTTGGAGGCGTGGCCCGGATTCCTTGTAACGGGCAATGTGTATCGCCCTGTGGGTGATGGCCCCTATCCGGCTATCGCGTGCCCGCACGGCCACTGGGATAAAGGCCGGTTCGAAAACGACGAGAAGTGCAGCGTGGCGGCGCGCTGTATCACGTTCGCGCGCATGGGCATGGTCGCGTTCAGCTATGACATGGTTGGCTACAACGACAGCCGCCAGTTTTCCAAGGATTGGGGCCACAAACCTCCCAGCGTGCCTATCGAGCAACGCCGGCAAGAGGCCCTCTGGGGCATTCACCCGTTTGCGCTCCAACTGTGGTCGAGTGTGCGCGTGCTCGACTATCTTGAAGCCTTGCCCTACGTTGATCCCATGCGCTTGGCCTGCACGGGCGCTTCTGGCGGCGGCACCCAGACCTTTGCGCTCTCGGCTATCGACCCCCGTGTAAAAGTGTCCGCGCCTGTCAACATGATTTCGCACACTATGCAGGGCGGCTGCATGTGCGAGAACGCGCCCATCATTCGCTTTGACGCTTCCAACATGGAAGTGGGAGCCCTTGCGGCGCCGCGTCCGATGCTGATGGTGTCGGCGTCTGGTGATTGGACGAAGACCACGCAAACGGTCGAGTTCCCCGCCATACGTGGCGTCTACGAGTTTTACGACGCGGCGGACCGCGTCGAGAATGCGCCGTTCGATTTCGGCCACAACTACAACAAGTCCAGCCGAGAAGCGGTGTATCGTTTCTTTGGTAAGTGGCTATTGAACGAGACCGAAAAATACGCTTCATTCACAGAGCCTGCCTACGAGATGGAGCCCATCGAAGCGCTCCAGAATTTCCCCGGAAAGGATGCTCCCGCCGGCTATCCCGACGCTCAGACCGTCGTGAAGACCATCATCGCCGCGGATAGAGCCAAGTGGGAAGCAACGCTTCCCAAGAACGCGAATCAGTTTGAGGGTTTCCGCTCATTGGCGGCGCCCGCGCTCGACGATATCGTCGGCGGTCAAGTGATGACGGACAATCGCGGCGGCATCAACAAGCTGAACGTTGAGAAACTCGGAGTTGTAGAAGGCGACACATACACGCTTGAACGCCTAATCGTTCGCAATGATCTCATGGGCTCTGTGTTGCCTGCGCTTCTATACCGGCCCAAGGTAGATAAGCTGACGGGTGGCGTGCTGGCCGTGCACAGCGACGGCAAAGCCGCCTTCGCAAATACCGGACAAGGTGGACCGGGAGACCTGATCAAGGGACTGTTGGCAAAGGGTCGTGCCGTGCTGACACTTGATGTGTTCCTCACCGGTGAGCACAATTCCCCGACTCAACGTACCGTTCGCGTCGAAAAGAGTTTTCCGGATACGTTTCTGCCGACTGACACGGCCTATCGTATCCAAGACGCCACCGTGGGAATTGCCTATCTGCGGTCGCTTCCCGAATGCGCTGCCAACGTAAGCGTTATCGGTTTGGGCGATGCCGGCGTGTGGTGCCTGTTTGCGACAGCGCTCGCGCAGAGCCGCGACGAGGGAAGCGTGCGCGCACTGGTCGCCGACGTTAATGGGTTTAATCCCGAAGACGACACCGCATGGGTGAAGGGTCCGTATATGCCCTGTATTCGTGCCGTGGGTGATGTAACGACGGCCGCGACGCTTGCGGTTCCCGCCCAGCTTACGCTCTGGAATGCGGCGGCCACGGATTCGTGGAGCAAGGCGTTGGCAAGCTATTCCGCCGCGACTGGCAAAGAGGCCGCGTCGCTTCTTAACGCGGGCAGCCCCGCTGTCGATGCCGTAGTGGCTGCGTTGCAGTAGGCTCAATGGACACGCCGGTACTCCAAGCAAGCGATGTAAGTGCAACGGACAAAGCGCGGGATACTCTGCTGCAGGTCGCGGACCTCCATTTCTGGAGCCTGACGGCAAATCCATTGCGTCTGCTGAACAAGCGTGCCTTGGGTATACTCAACGTGGCCTTGCGGCGCCGCCACGAGTTCGATGCGGAGCGTGCCTACGCGCACATCGAAGCTTTGGTGAACTGCTCGTGCGGACAGTTGTTGTTGACGGGTGATTTCGCCTCCACCTCGCTCGACGAGGAATTCGAACAGGCACGCTGCTTTGTCGAAACGCTCGTCAAGCGCGGGTTCAAACCCTACATACTTCCCGGAAACCACGACGTCTATACGTTTGAATCGGTGCGCGCGCATCGTTTTGAACGTCACTTTGGCGAATACCTGCCTCGAAACGGATATCCTTCCATGCACGTGTTGCCTGGCGGGACTTCCCTGCTGCTGGCGCCGACCGTGTGCCCCAATCTGATCTCGTCGAGAGGGCGCGTCGAAGACCATGTTGTGCGACGTCTGAAAGAGATGCTTGCCGATGCTTCCGATCCGGCAATCGTCGCGGGACACTATCCGCTGCTCCTTCACACGCCTGGCTACACACTTTCCAAGGAACGTCTGCTGCGAAACGCACAGGCACTGCGGGTGGTGCTGGGCGAGTGCCAAAAGCGAGTACTGTACGTCTGCGGCCATGTTCATCGCTTCTCGTACGTCCGCGATGAAATCTACTCGAACCTCTCGCATTTGAGCACAGGAACCTTCTTCGGAAAGCACCATCACGGCCCCGCCAATGGTAGCTTTTCGGAGATTGTCGTGTACCCCGATAGCTTCGGTGTCTACAAACACACGCATGTGGATGAGTGGACACGAAAATCCGTCTCGGCCGGATAACTGCACCGGACGAATGCGAAACGGCCAATCCCTTTGGTAGAATCCGAGTGTATCAAGGTCGAGACGCCGTACCATCGGCGACGGGGAGTATGTAGCCATCGCATCCGAAGTACCCAAGCACGACGCCAACCGGACTGTGTCAACAGGGACGGGCATGAATCTGCCCAATCAGCTCACGCTGGCGCGGGTAGTCATGGTGCCGCTGTTTGTCCTGTTGCTGTCGATCCATCATTGGTCTTGTTACTCGCTTGGCTACGTTGTCTTCGCGGCCGCCGCCATTACGGACTATTGGGACGGCAAGATAGCGCGTTCGCGAAATCTCGTAACCAACTTTGGCAAATTACTCGACCCTGTGGCCGATAAGGTCCTGCTGACGGCGGGATTCCTTATGCTTATGGTCTTGCCGACGCCGCAGGATCGATCGGTTATGAGTCTGCACATCCCAGGTTGGACCGTCGTGGCGATCCTCGCCCGCGAGTTTCTCGTAACCGGCGTGCGTTCGCTCGCGGCCAGCGAAGGCGTCGTTATCGCCGCAAACAAATTCGGCAAAGCTAAAGCGGCCATCCAAATGATCTATGTGTTCGTATTCCTGTTCCTGGCTATCGCAGAGCAGTTTGTTGTGTGGTGGTTGCCCGGACAGGCAGATCTATACCGTACCGGATTGTTCTGGTCGTCCTACGTCGCAATAGTCGCGGTGGCCGTGTACACGGTCTACAGCGGTTTCCAGTTCATGCGTATCAACTGGCGCGAACTTCATTTGGGGAGGCTTTAGTGTCCATACCTTCGCCCTCAAGGGCAATCGTCGATCTCGGCGCATATGCGCGCAATCTCGCCTATGTCCGCACGCTTATTCCCAAGGAGTGTGCCTTGATGCCGATTGTGAAGGCCGATGCATACGGTCTTGGCGCGGTACCTATCGCCAAAAAAGCCATCGAGTGCGGCGCGGCGATGCTGGGCGTTGCATCGGTCAGCGAAGCGGTCGAGTTGCGGGAGGCGGGGATCATGCACCGTATTCTCGTCATGGTTCAGCCCTCCGATGATGCGCTTCCGGCCGCCGTCGAATACGAATTGCGGCTGATGATTTCCGAAACTTCCTGTGCCGAACGCGTGGGCGAGCTCGCGCGCCGGGCCAACCGCGTTGTGCCGATTCATTGCAAGATCGATACGGGCATGGGCCGGCAAGGTTTGAACGCGGACACGGCCGTTTCGCAAATGCTGTATCTCACGCGCGTGTCGCACGTGGATCTCGAGGGAGTGGCAACGCATTTCCCCATCGCCGACTCTGCCCGCGATCCGTTTACCGCGAACCAGCTTCGCACCTTTCGCCACGTGCTTCGCCAGCTGGAGAAAGAGGGCATACCCTACGAGATGGTGCATGCGGCAAACAGCGCGGCTATCGTCAATCATCCCGCCAGCGTGTTCGATATGGTACGGCCCGGTCTGATGACGTACGGCGTCTGGCCGACCGACACGCCTCCGGCCACGTCGCCCCTTTCGCAGGTTCTTCGTTGGGAATCCGAAGTAGTCCTTGTTAAGGATCTTGAAAAGGGCGTCACAATCGGCTACGGACGAACGTATACCGCTGATGAAAAGATGCGTATTGCGCTTGTCCCGGTGGGCTATGCCGACGGATTCAGATACAGTCTTTCGAATCGCGGCCACGTGCTCATCCGAGGTAAGCGTTGCCCGGTACGCGGAAGCGTGTCGATGGATCAGATTGTGGTGGATGTCACGCAAGTGGCCGGTGTGACTCTGGGCGATCCCGTAACGATCATTGGACGCGACGGATCGCTGACGATCACCGTCGAAGACGTTGCAAAGCAAGCCGAGACCATTCCCTACGAGATTCTCACGGGAATTGGCCGGCGTGTTCAGCGCGTGTATGTCGACACGCCGCATGCATGAGCACGCTCTATTGTATTGACGGCTACAACGTCATCCACTTTTGTCGAAAACTGAAGCCGCTCACCATGTCAAACTTTGAGGCGGCGCGCGACAGCCTCATCGAACGGGTTTCCCGGTACTGCACAATTACCGGAGACCGCGCCAAGATTGTCTTCGATGGAAGAAACCGTCGTGGCGAATCCGAGCTTCCTCTTCACGGCGGACAGGGACTGGAAGTGCTCTTCTCACCCGGTCACCTAACCGCGGATACGGTGATCGAACGGTTTGTGCATGCCTCCGCCAATCGCCGCGAGATTGTGGTCATTTCCGGCGACCGTGGAATCCGCGATCTGTGTCGCGGGTTGGGTGCGCTAGTCTTGACTCCTGAGTCATTCTTATCGTCGATGGACACGGCGTTGACGCAATCACGAGCATCGCTGCAACGTGAGGCAACAAAGTACAGCAGTAACCCTGTGGAAGAACGGTTGTCCGACAAATCCGTCAGGCGGCTGCAGAAACATCGCGATCGCTTGCACAAACGCCCCAAGGACTGATTGCGCATGCCTCCATCCACTGGCAGTACATCGCAGGTACGCCTCGGAACCTGCTCGTGGAGCACTTCGGATTGGGTGGGAAAAGTCTATCTGCCCGGCACAAAACCCGTCGACTACATCGCGCAGTATGCGCAACGATTCAAGACCGTCGAGGTCGATTCGTCGTTCTACGGAACACCGCGAATTGGGACTATCGAAGGGTGGCGTGATCGCACTCCCCCCGAGTTCATCTTCTCCGCGAAAGCCCCGCAAGTCATCACGCACGACAAGATGTTGCTGGACTGCCAACGAGAGCTTCAGGAATTCCTGAATGCGATGACACTCTTGGGCGACCGGCTCGGTCCGCTCGTGTTTCAATTTCCCTACTACTCCAAGAAGACCGGTGTTGACGAGAAGACTTTCCTGACCCGGCTTGATGCATTTCTTCCGCTTCTGCCTCGCGATTCGCACCGATTCGTCGTTGAAGTTAGGAACAAAGCATGGATCACCAAGCGGCTATTGGCCTTGCTTCGTGAACACCACGTGACGTTGGCGTTCATCGACCATCCGTGGATGCATAGCCCGGAGTGGTTCAGCCGTCATGAGGAACTCCTGACCGGAGATTTTGCCTATTTTCGTTGGTTGGGTGACCGATACGGGATCGAGAAACTCACGAAGACTTGGGGAGAACATGTTATTGATCGACGTAACGATATTGCGCGATGGGTTCCTGCTATCAAACAGATTCTCGACAAGGAAATCCCCGTCTTTGGATACTTCAATAGCCACTACTCCGGATACGCTCCCGGCGATGTCGAGATCTTGTCGGAGCTATTGGGGTTGAGGTGATTGCGCCGGAGAGGGTGGCGCGTCCGCGGTTTCGATGCCGAATGTCAGCAGTGACCCGGCATTCCTCAGGGGTTGACTGGTCTCCATCGGGAAACCCCGACCCCCTTGCGGGCCGCCACGCACGCCGGCTCGCGGTGTTTCCAATACGTTATCGAATGTGAGTGATAGTGTATTTAATCCTTGACGCACGGCGCTCTCGGGAACCGTGAGCGTCAATTCCGAACGGGTGTGCTGCTTCAAGACAGCCGCGCCCAGCGAAACCCCATTTACTGCAAAGGCGACTCCTTGGTCTTTCTCGAGTCTCGACGGAGGCACCATGGCGAGCTTGATTCGGTACGAGTGCCCCCATTTTAATTGAAACAGCAGCGTACACACCTTCTCCGTCGCGACGAATCCACCGTCGTTCTGGGCGGCGATCTGCATGCTCATCAACCATCCTTTGCCCAGGAATGGCTTCTGATCGAGGCCTTCCACATACATGTCGGGGCGCGGAGGGACTCCTGCCACGTAGTCGTATTGCGACAAAGGTGTATCGTGCTTGAATGCGAACCACGCGTTTGCGGGAAACGAGAAGGGATTGCCGATCATGTCATGGAGCAAGGTTGCGGAGTGCGACCATATCCGCTGAAATGTCACGGGCAACAACGAATCCGTGTACCCTTCGCGCATTTGCTTCTGCAACGTAACGTTGTAGAGAAATGTCAAGACAACAACAAACGCCGCGGGAATGAAGGGCCTCTTGCGGCAGAATCCAACGAACCAAACGCCGAATGCGGCGAAGCCCGGCGCCATGAAGGGCATGTCTCCCGCAAACCGACGCATGCCAAATGATCCACCCGCCCACCATGCCTGGATTGCGGCATTCATGTATACGCTGAGGGCAAGAATGACCGCGCAGACGACAGCTATGTAGCGCGACCGAGGCCATAATGTGAGTACCCCAATGAATCCAAACAGAAGCACCGGGTGCCACGCGAACAGGCCGTGATGAGCCGAAAACAGCACTTCTGTGATTGCCGGATGCGCCCATTCCATAGGACTTCCCGGTGGAAAGTGAATACCTTTGTGCGCCCAATCCTCACGGACGGCGTGCGTGATGATCTGAGGCAAGAACGTGAGAAGCATGGCGCCTGCGCAGAGCAATACGCCTATTGCCGTCTTGGCGCGAGCCCCGCTAGAGGCAACAATGACTTCCGAGATGGGAATGATTATTAGCGTGATGTGATTTGGGCGAACGAGTGAGGCCAGTCCGATCGTCGCGCCAAAACCTATCCAAGTCCAAAGTGTCCATCGCTCCCGAAATCGTAACCAGAACCAAAGCACGAGCGCGACTGCAAAAAAGTCAGGTGCGTGCGACATCCAAGGTTGGTCGGTGAGGTACCAAATCAACGGAGTCGACGTCCACAGAAACAGAATCGTTATCAGCGACGCCCGCACCGAAAACCACTTGCGAAGCGTTGCGTAAATCAGGGCCATTCCAATTGCGGCGGCGACATGGCTGCCGAATGCAGCCGCCATCGCGTATGGACTCGACATTCCATTCAGTGGTACAGCTACCCCAAGCGCATTCACGAGGTGCAGAAAGACCAATGCGGTCAAATAGAAGGGTAACCAGATAACAGCGCTTCCAATCGGCGCGACGTTGTAGTCCGGTCGCTCGGGATGGTCTTCCTGCATGGATTTCCACGTATTCGGAATCTCACGATATTCATTCTCGAAGCTGAGATCGTGATCGAAGACCCAGGAATGTAGGTATGAGAAGTATTGAGGCTCATCGTGGCCAATCAGAATGCCCCAATGATTAAGACCGCGCGCTACCGAAATGAACGCGCAGACTCCGATGAGAAAGAGGGCGAAGATGGCGAAATAGGACCAGCAATCAGCGCTCGAACGTCCTTTGCCGCGGCTCGATATCCAAACGAACTGAGCGGCAAGTACGATGAGCATTCCCGTGTGAATCGGTAGCGCATTCGCGCCGATGAAACCACCGAGAGCACTCTTGTATAGCGGCGCTGCCAGCACAGACAGAAAGAACAGTAGAGAGAAAAAAACGATCAATAAGAGTTGCATGGCGATTACGCCGCGCTGAAATGGAATCGGCGTTGCACCTGCCTCGTTTTCTTCACGTTGCTTTTTGTCTGAAGTCGACACAACTCCCCCTCACACTACCGAACCGGAATACCTCTCTCATCGCGATCCCGAAGCTCTTCCAAGAACGTCCCGAAGTTGTACTTGGGAGCGTATCCCAGTACTTCCTTTGTCCTCGAGATATCGCTCAAGATTGGATGCTCAGGAAAACGCAGCGCGTACTTGTCAATTAAGTCGCCATATCCAGGCCAATACGATTCAATGATTCCCTTCGGATCGTTGGCGAACCGTTCACAGTCTTCCAGTGAGAATGGATGATCTTTCCCAATTTCGAAGCAGTCGAAATCCAGAGTCCCTTGACTCACAAGCTCTATCAGGCGAAGCGTTGCCCCGATTACGTCTCTTCGGTCGACACCCCCAGTAAGGAGTCGTTCTCCGTATCGCACGAAGTCATCGCCAAAAGGCGTGAAATCCCACGGACGAAGGATCCCGATTCGCAACCCATGAACTCGATGATAATACCCGCACAGGTGTTCGCCTATGAACTTGCTGAAGCCATACTTGTCCCGTTCCCAGCCGGCGATCGCGACACTGGAGACCCATACCATCTGATGTACGCTGTGTGCCAAAGCCGATTGAAACACATGAAACGATCCGTCGACGTTCAATTGCCAGTATTCGGCCTCATTCTTCTGTCCTCCGTGCATCCCATGCCAAGCGGGCGTGTGCACGATTAGCTCGCATCCCTCCGCAATGGGAAGAACTTCCTCTAGCTTTCTCAAGTCGGCTTGACGGAAGGTATGGGCGGTGCGCATGTCGCACACGTCGGACAGTACAAGCTCGTGGTGTCCTTCGAGTTCTTCAACGAGTCCGGATCCAAGGTTTCCAGAAGCTCCCGTGATGAGTATGCGCATCGATTGCTATATGCGCTTATGTGTGCCGTCGCAGAACGGGGACTTGTCGCTATGCTTACACTGGCACATAGCGTAACTGCGCTTCTCCGCGATAGTCACTTCCAACGGGGAAAATTCGGAGCCCTTGTGCGATCCGTCGCACCATGGCTGATCTTTCGAACGCCCACATCGGCACCACCAGTATGTGCCCGGCTCCAGTTCGAGAACCGCAGGTTTCCGATCGGCGATGACGGGGTCCGGCATGGCGATTCCTCCTTTATGCTGCCTTACGGTGCGTGGCTAGGGACGGTCTCACAAAAGTCGTTCGACTCACGTTGTTGTCTGGGCGCGACGGATTCGACCGGGGCCGGTAACGCAGTAGACCCTTTACTTCGCTTATGCGTTCATAGAGTGCTTTCACGTCCGGATCGTTTGGAGCGATCTCTCGGGCTGCAGCATATTGCTCTTCCAGCCCCTCCACCAATTTCTCTATCGCAGATCCCCGATCAACCCCCAACTGGTTCTGGGGAAGGTCCAACACGTTAACGATCAACCGTAAGTAGACCTTCGCGAGATTAATGTGGCAAATCATCTCAAAGTACGTCGCGTTGTTGAATCGGGGGATGGGATTGACCTTGCCCTGCTCCTTGAAGAGCGCCAACGCGGTCTGCAATTCCCCCTGTGCGATGCCCAGCCATCCGTTTTTCGGCGAATTCAGGTAGCACGTCCCAAGATAAAAATGCGCGCCCGCATCCTTTGGATTGCGGATAAGATGCTGCTTCAACAATGTGATTGCCTCATCGTAACGCATATCCAGGTACAACACTTCCGCTTCGGCGAACAAGTTCCTCTCCGGTTCCTTGGGGCAACCGGAGAGGACTGCGAAAATCAGCATCAGACTAATTGGTCGTACCATTGTTCCAGCGGGGGCGTATGCGGTAGAAGCCCGTACGCGCGCCAACCCTGCAGAAGGCTGAAAACTCGTTCGGCTTGGCTTCCGATACCTTGGCGACTGCGTCCTGGAATTCTTTCAGGTTCGTCACGGGATAGTCCCCGAAGTTGAGAATGATAGTACCGGGGATGATTCCCGCGAGCTCTGCCCAGCTACCCGATTTCACGCGACGCACTATGACACCCTGCACATCTTCGGACAAATTGAGCAGGATACGTACGTCGGTCGTGATCTCTCGCACGGTCAGCCCGAAAGTCTTGTCTTCGAACTCACCGGCATCTTTCGCCGACTTCGGCCGCGGCGTCAGGGTTAGCGATATCTCAAGCGGTTGGCCGTCGCGAATCAATTTCACGGGCACAGGCTTGCCAACTCCTGTGTCGCGCACAAGCTTCGTGAATCCGACAATGTCGCGATCGAGCTTGGCCGTCACGGGAACGTTGTTGAAACTCACAATCACATCGCCAAGCTTCAATCCCGCGGCCTCAGCCGGCGATGCCGCGATAACAGTGCCCACAACCACACCTCCCTTTTGAGGCAGGTTCCAGTACTCCGCCAAATCGTCCGTTAGTGGCTGGGTGAACACCCCCAGGAAGGCATCTTCCTTTGAGCCTTGCTCTTCCCCTTCAACGGGCGGATTCTTGATGTAGCGCTCGAAGAGATCCGTTTGATAAATCAGCGGATGTCCACTGCGCACATACAATTCACCGCCTTCGTTGGGCGTTAAGTCAAAACCGATAACGCCTATTACTTTGCCGCTCGCATTAATGACCGGCCCGCCCACGTACCCAAAGAGCAGACGTTCGTCTATGCAATAGGTGGTGCGCGGCTTTTCCAGAATCGCCCCGACATGGCGCACAATGACGGATTTGCTGAAGTCGAGCGTCTCTCCAAGCAGTCCTATAATCGCCACTTCCTCGCCCAAGTTGAGCTTCTCGGTAGCGAAGCTTGCGAATGGAAACTGGGTAGGCGTATCAGTCTGAATCTTCAAGAAGCAGATGTTGACGTCCTCCGGTTTCTTCAGCAACTTGGCGTCATATTCCTTTTCCAATTCTCCGGAACCCACCGTCACTTTGATGTTGAATGGTTCCGAGTCCTCCAACTCCATGTGTCCGTGCGCCATCACCATCCCGTCGGGTGACACGAGCAACCCGAGGGCGCGGGTGTTCCGCTTTGAACTCTGTCCGGTGGAGGGATTCGTGATATCGGACGAGTAACTCACAATACAAACTGCAGGCGAAATTCGCGAGTAGGCATCCTCTACCAGCGAAGCCGGCAACGCTTGCGACTGCGCCGTACCTGCTAAGGTCACCACTGCGAAACAGAACGTGAGAATTCGTTTAACCTTCATCGGAGCTGCCTCCGTCATCTTCGTTGTCTTCTGGATTGGGCGTGCCGCCGCCTTCCATCTGCTTTACCAGTACAAACCGGGTTAATGCACCGCTTTTCACTTCGAACAACACAAGTGCCTGCTTGCTTTCGATGCGCTCTTTGTACAGTTCCTTGAACGCAGTCATGCTCGCCAGGTCTTTGCCATCGACCTTTAGCACGATATCTCCTTGGCGCAGGCCCGCGTTGGCAACTACACCGCCAACCTGGCAACCCGATATGAACATGCCTTGCGTCGACGGCAATTGCGCGGCGCGAGCTATTGATGGCGTCACATCCGATGCAGTGAAGCCCCACTCCGCGAACTCGACTTCTTCTCCCCGCACGTCGCTCTTTTCGATTGGTGTGATGGGAATGTCAATCGATTCCGTGCCGCGTTGAACCTTGGCTGAGACCTTCTCGTCTATCGGAAGATCCGCGATCATCTTTCTCACCGCAGGTAGCGCTTCTACATACCGCGCGTCCGTTGCTTTTCCGTTAATCGACAGCAATACGTCGCCGGGACGCAGACCCGCTTCGGCGGCGGGGGAGAGGGGGTCCACGTCAGCAATGACGACGCCGAGTTGCTTCGGGTCGTCTGTCTTGCTGGTCACTTCCTGAAGCGTTACGCCGATCCAGCTTCGTTGCACTCGACCATTCTTGATAATGGCCTCGATGACTTCCTTTGCCGCATCGATGGGGATGGCAAATCCCACATTGTCCGCGCCACCCAACCGGCGCGCGTTGACGCCGACGACGACACCCTTCAGATTTACCAGTGGCCCGCCGCTGTTGCCGGGGTTGATGGCGGCATCGGTCTGAATCCACGTGTTGTAGGGCGAAACCATATCGTCGTGGTCGCCCAGGTAGCGATCCGTCACGCTCACGATACCCTTCGATACCGATCGGGCCAATCCATGTGGACTGCCGAGCGCAAGCACTGTCTCGCCGGTTTGGAGCCGGCTTGAGCTGCCCAGCTTCACATAGGGCAGTGACTTGTGGTCTGTTTCTAACTTAAGCACGGCCAAATCGGTCAGTTTGTCCGTGCCGACGACCTTGGCCTCCACCTCTTCTTTGTTAAAGAGCACGCATCGCACCAGCGTGGCTTCGCCGGCTACGTGCTCGTTTGTAACCACATACCCATCCGGGGAAATGATGAAGCCGCTGCCTACGACCGACATCTCCTCGCGTTTACCCCCTGTAAAGATCTCCTTCACAGGACGGACGTGGACCAAGGCGGGCGCAACTTTGTTCTTTGCCCGCAGTACGGCGTGCTCGCCGCCCATCGTTACGCAGCCGGAGCAGACGATGCCGCACACGACCGCCAAAACCGACACGTATTTCAATCGGATTCTCCTTAGCGTTGCGCAGGTTCAGACCAAGGCAACATTATACCGGCGTCCCATAGGGAACAAAAACAGGTACAGGTTTATGCGAATGTCTTGAACAGCGTGTCCCCTGGAAATGGATGCAGAGCTCCTTCGCTTTGTCGTGGCGTGTTTCAGTTGCACAATTATTCGAGCGGAACGCCGTCTTGAAGTCGCCAAATCAACCGCCAGACCCGATCCGACTCGCCGCGTTGGATGACTTGGATAGGGGTTAGTCCCAGGAAATATTCGTTGGGTTCCTGAAGCCATTCGCCGATGGCGTCGGCTTCAAGGATGTGTGTCAATTCAGTCTGCAATCGTTGAATCTCGTTTATCCTGCGCAAATCGTCGCGGTCAGGTTTGTGTTCTCCTCGTTCTATTCCGGAAATCTTCCGAATCGAAATACCCGTCAGAGAACTCATATCCTGCTGAGTCAGACCGAGTAGCTCCCTAGTTTTGCGGAAGTCGTTTTGGAGAGCGTTCCGCGTGCGGTTGGGCAGCCCGCGGTGAGTGAGGGCGATCTCTTCGTAGTTTCTCGATGGCGGGCCGTAGTGTGCGCGGGCCTCTGCCACGATGGACTGATTCTTGTAGTCGTCGGCTGCTGGTCGCTTTGTCATAATTTGTCTCTCCGGGTAGACAGTCTTAGTATAACCGAATGCTCCTTCGTTTGCAAGCAAATTAACCTGCAAATTTGCGTGTAGATGGATAGGCTGTCGACAATCTCAGGATAGCACCCTGCATTTTTCGCTTGGAGTCTGGGCATTTTCGATGATCAGCACGACGTTAAAGTCTTCGCTGTGTGGCTTCAGAATCGAGGGGGTCAGCAGAATCTCTACCCCTGACGTAAATGCTGCCCGGCCAACAGCTTGGCAAAGTGACTCACGTCCTTCATCTATGGCTACTTTCCACCGATCTTCCTTCAATTGTCGCAGGGAAAGTGAGAGTTGAGACAGAATTCCGGTGTCTCGGAGGTCGAGGGCCGTAGCCCCGTTGACCTCCAATGCTTTTCCCGTGACTGGGTGGGACCTGCTGAGGGGAATTCCTGCAATCCTATACGTCGAGAGATACTCCGCGTGTGCGAGCCCGGGACTCGATGCGCAGTAGACAGCGTGAAAAGTATTAGGGGGATTCCAGCGGCCACCTGCCCGATACGCCCCAATACCGCTCAGAATCTTTACGTCAGATGAATACTTGCTTGATGCGTAGCGGTAGACGACTCCACTCCACGGGGTCACGCCATGCTTGAGTATTCTTAGAATTCCTTGAAGTATCTCTGTGTATTTTGGATGTGGATTCATATGCCCGATACTACTGAACCCGAATCTGCTACATCGTGATGCTTTCGTCGGCGCTGTTCCACGCCTGAATGACTATTCTAGTGGCCTCCGGTATCAAACCCAAAATGTTCTCCTCGCGCGCGACTCCCACCCGCTTGCTTTCCCCCGCGTCGAGCCAGAAATAGGCATCCTCATATCGTAGCGAATCGGATGCTTCGGGACACTCGAAGTGGACGGCCACCGCAGGAAGCGCGCCCGTATTCGTAACGACAATCGCATCGCCGTCTCGCTTTGCTTCGAGTGTCGTCTGGGGCAAGGAAAATAGGCACCCCGGCTGTGCTCGGAAGTTGAACCAATGGAATGCGCGGTCGTTGAGGTCACCCGCAACCAGGTCCGCTGTGAGCAGGAATGGCCCCTGAGATGTTGATGGCACTTCCAGTGACGCCGTGCCCAGATCATGCACCCGATTGTGACTCACTGATCGTGTGAGTTCCTGTTCCGAGACGACCCGTAGGTTTCCATCGAGCAGGCGCAACTTAACCTGCACGGATCCTTCCAACTTTTCGATATCGTCCACAATTCGTATCACGGGCGCGAACGCTTTCCCAAGCTCAATGTCCAGAGAATCGTACAGCACGCATACGCGCAACGGCGCGTAGCAATCCTGCACGACGTAGTGGGCGATCTTTGGCACGCCGAAGTAATCGACCGTCGACCATGAACACCCCGGAAAGACATCCGTCAGTTTGTAGAAGACCATCGCCGTCTTGTTCGGCCAGCCAGCCCGCATTCGTTCGAGCACAAGGCGCAAACCTGTTGCTTGCGCCAACTGGGTGCCGCGGGTGAACCCTATGAGGTCGTTGCAGGAATCGAGTTCTTTCGCGTGACGGTTGAGGTGATCCATGTTTACCGGCGTGAACGTCGGCGTATGGTGAATGAAGGCACTGCTGTCCTTCGGGGGCCACGTGCCTTTCTCCTCTTCAGGAAGAAACTTCAGTGTACTCTCGACAGCGCACGCGGATGCGAGGCCCGTCTCGCCAATGACCGGTGCGCCTTCGTTTAGCGGAGTCAACTCGATGTTCTTCTCATAGGGGCCTTTCCCCCAATACACATCGTAGTTGTGCACGCTTCCGCCGAATGGGTCGGAGCGATGGTAGGGCCGCGTGCCATCGAGTTCGAGACACCGCCTTCCCAACAGTTCGATCAATGCGCCCTCACCCGAATGCTCATTGCCGCCACACCACATCACGAGCGATGGATGGTTCCGAAGACGTTGGACGTTGCGCACGGCGATCTCGTCGGCCACCGTCAGCGGGATCACGTCGAAGTTCTGCCACGTAAGTGGAAACTCCTGCCACACCATGATCCCAAGCTCGTCGCAAATATCATAGAACAGATCCGTTTCAAGCAAGCCGCCGCCCCAGCTCCGCATGATCTGAATGTGCTCGTCCTTGGCCATCGTGAGGAACCGCCGATAGCGCGATTCATCCAGTCGCAAGTAGGCATCCGTTGTCGCCCAATTGCAGCCCTTCAAGAACGTGGGGCGGCCATTCACTACGAAGGTCCAATTGTACCGGTCGGGTCGGGCGCCGCCAGGCGTGGGCTGCATTTCGACGGTTCGAAATCCAAAGCGTGCGGCTCGAGCATCTACTGGCACACCGTCTTTTTGGAACGCGATGTGGAATTCGTACAGATTCGGTTCGCCAAGGTCGACCGGCCACCACAGTCTTGGATTGGGAACCTCGAACTGAAGGTGAATCGGAGTCTCCGCTATTTCCGATTTCATCGGCGCCACAAACTGATACGCCTCTCCCTCGAAATTCACCGGACGAATGACTCCGCAGAGGACTCCTTCGACGCCTTCTTGCGGACCACGTAGTACGAGATGTGCATCGAGCGTTCCCTTCGCGACGTCTTTCGCGGCCACGAACAACTCCGTAATTTCAACGTCGGGTACGCGCTTGATATGGACCGATTGCCAGATTCCTATGGGCGGGCAGTTCACATAGTGCCAACCGTAGACACAGTTGAACTTGAACACCAGCTTCCAGTCGGGCGGCAGCGGATCGACGCGCACGACAAGCGTGTTCTGTTCATGCACGAGGGCGGACACGTCGAATTCCGGCCCGCCCGACGGGCCTTCGTGCTCACCAAGCCTTACGCCGTTGAGCCAGAACGTCGCGCTGTAGTCGACGCCATCGAAAACCAGACGCGCCCGCTCGCCCGGAGTCCAATCGAACTCTTTGCGAAACCACCACTCCTTCTCCGCTACTTCCTTTCGCGCAATTTGATCGTTGAATCCCACAACCGGATCGGGAATGACACCTGCTTTGAACAGCGCGGTCTGCACACTGCATGGGATCTCGGCATCGACAGCGTCTTCCCACTCCTTGCCGTTGGTCAGGACACGCGCGTCGCCTTGTCCAATAGGCAGTCCCAGCATCTGCCATGTGCCATCCAGCGAACGCGCACGCGGAACATAGGGCGCGCCTGCCTGGATTGGCATCAGTTTCATCCGAGTCTCTGGCGTATCCAACGGCGCAACGCCAGGTTTAAACACCTCGCGGTCGACATCGTCCAATGACTTACCTGCCAAACCCTCCTCTACCATCAAGTCCATCAAGGTCGTCGTGTGCAACGCCCCAGTCTTTGCCGCACGGATAACCGAAACAAACGATGGAATCACGTAGTCGCGTACGCTCTTATCCATGCCCCCTTCGGGTCCTGCTCCCCAATGCACAAGCCAACCCTTGCCGTACGGCGCCGCCGACAGAATCGGAACGTACGCTCGGTCCCACACAAGCACGGCACTCAAGGGGAAGTTAAGGGATCGCGCTGCCTTCGCATTGACTCCAACGGGTTTGGCCAATCCAATAGTCGCGCCCTGCTTCGTCAAACCGAACGGACCTCTGCCCACAACGCTATTTCCGTGCAGGCCGAAGAAGTCGTCTGCATGCCCCTGATCGACTTTCCCCGTTTCCACGTCGAGACTGGCCCAATGCGACATCCCCAGCGACATGCAGTAGACTCCGCCTTCATCCACGTACTGCTTAAGCGCCTCCGCGACGGGTCCTCCCCACGGACCGCGCTCGGGATACATGTTGTCAGTCGCGACAAGCAGTGCATCGAACCGGCGGAACGACTCCACGGTCAGATCGTCTTTAGTCAGAAGAGTCGGGTTGGCTCCGCTGGATTCCAGAATCCGCACGATCTCCATACCCGACCACACCGCCGCGTATGGCTTCGCCCACTGCGAGTACTCCACCAATCCGTCAGCAATGACGCCAATGGAAGGCCCTGAAGAGGCTGCCTGAATGATCAACGAAACTGCGACAATTGCCGACATGCTGCTGCCTCCAAAATGGTGGTTTAGAGCGAACCCGGGAAAAGCGTCAAGCACACCCGATTCACTTCGAATGGAATGCCGACTGACTTGAAATGACTTGCAGGCAGAAGGCAGGAACCTGCTGCTCGAAGCACGATGAAGCTAAAACAGCAATTCGCCTTCTTCTGAATCGCTATCGGCGTTCTTCTTGGAAGAGGCGGCCTTGCCCTTGGACGATTCTTCGGCGTTGTCTTCCTCGTCTTCGCCAAATGGCTGCGCCTCCAGCTTGCCATCGGCGTTCTTCGTGAGGATTTCGATCTTCTTCTCGGCTTCCGACAACGCCTTCTCGCAGCGCTTGGCCAGCTTGATGCCTTCTTCGAATCGCTTCAAAGCCTCATCGAGCGGCAATTCGCCTTCTTCCAGCGCCGACACGATTTCCTCAAGCCGCTCTAAATCTTTCTCAAACTTGGGCTCAGCCATCCGCTACATCCTCTGTATGTTCCACCAAGGCAGTCGCGCCGCCCTTCCCAAACCGTAACCGGATCCGATCGTTCGGAGCAAGCTGACGTGCCTCGCGCACCAGCGCATTATCCTCAACCTTCCAGGCCAGCGCATAACCGCGCGCCAACACCGCCAACGGACTCAGCGCGTCGAGTTGTGCCAACAACGGACCAAAACGCGATCGCGCACGCACAACGCACTTCATCGCCCCCTGCTCAAGGCGCTGCCGCTTCATGAGCAAATGCTGCTTGGCGCGGCCAACCTGGTTCGCCGGCGATAGCAGCACCAACGACCGCGCGGCATGGTCTAAACGGCGTCGCGAAGTGCGCACTCCGTCCGTGACAGCATCCTCGATGCGCATCCGAAGATCGTCCACCTGCTGTCTCCGCTGGCGGAACAACTCTTCCGGCCGGCGGAACACGAAGCTCGACATTGCCAGCGTGTGACGCGTGCGCGCCTGCTCGATTAGCCGCCCCGTGGCCTTGCCCATGCGATGGCCCAGCACGCGCACCTGCTCCGCAAGCGCCTCCTGTTCTTTGACCACCACTTCTGCCGCTGCCGACGGCGTCGGCGCGCGCAAGTCCGCAACAAAATCCGCCAGCGTGAAATCGATCTCGTGGCCGACCGCCGAAATGATGGGCGTCTGCGCCGCGTGAATCGCGCGCACCACGATCTCTTCGTTGAACGGCCACAGATCTTCCAGCGACCCGCCGCCGCGTCCGACAATCATCACGTCAATGCCCATCTCGTCCAGGACGCGGATGCCTTCGACGATCTCCTCGGCGGCCTCTTCACCCTGCACACGCGCGGGATACAGCAGAATATGTACATTTGCGAACCGCCGTTTGATGACGTGCAGGATGTCGCGAATCGCCGCGCCCGTAGGTGACGTAACGATACCGATGCGGCGGGGGAGAAGCGGCAACGGCTTCTTCAACTCCGGCGCAAACAGCCCCTCTTCTTCCAGCTTCTTTTTCAGTTTCTCGAATGCGAGTTGCAGTGCACCAACGCCCTTCGGGTGCATTTCCTCGCAGACGAGCTGGTAATTGCCGCGCTTCTCGTAGACCGTGACCAGTCCAAAAGCCACGACTTCAAGTCCGCCTTCCGGTCCGAACGGCAGCTTCATCAGCTTGCCACGAAACATCACCGCATCAATCTGGCTGTCCTTGTCCTTCAGCGTGAAATACGCGTGTCCCGCCGGAGAGACCCGCCAATTCGAAATCTCCCCGCCGACCCACACGTAGCTGATTTGCGTCTCCAGCAATCCCTTGACAAGCCGGGTCAACTGACTGACGCTCAGAATCTCTGGTTTTTCCACGGACATACCGCGCGCATTGTAGCCAAATCAGGAGGGAAGTTGGAATGGGCGTGTGCATCCGGAGGAGCCCTCTCGTGCATTGCCGAACTGCGCATTCTGTGGTAGACTTACGGCGTACGCTGCGATGGCAGCAAACGCGGAGGTGCGCCGCGCATGGGACTGCAAATCAATACTAATCTGAGCGGACTCAACGCTTTACGCCAACTTCAGAAGACCAACACCGTGCTCAACCGTGGGTTGGAGCAGTTGGCAACGGGGTTGCGTATCAATCGAGCCGCCGACGACGCCTCGGGCTTGGCGATTGCCGAGCGTTTCCGGGCGGAAGTGCTCCAATACTCCCAAGAAGTGAATAATCTGCAAAGCGGCGTGAGCGCTGTGCAGACGGCCGACGGTGCATTGAGCACCCAGGCCGATGCCACGCAACGGTTGCGCGAGTTGGCGCTCCAGGCAACCAACGGCACCCTGACCGATGAGCAGCGTTCGGCCATCAACCAGGAAGCGCAGCAGCTTCTTTCGCAGATCGACGAGACAGCCCAGAATACGGAGTTCAACGGGACTCAACTCTTGAATGGCTCGCAATCGTCCGTATCGTTGGGTGCCGGCGGTAATCAAGTCAATCTCAGTTCTTCTACAACGACTGCCCTTGGGCTTAACGGACTGGATCTGAGTACGCAAACCGGGGCTCAAAACGCCTTAGGCACCATTGACACGGCGATTAGCCGTATCGACCAGAACAGATCGAGTCTCGGTGCACAGCAGAACCGGTTCGAGCGTGCAATCGAGGTCCGCGAGACTGGTATCGTGAATAGCACGGAGTCCGAGTCGCGCATTCGCGACCTGGATGTCGCGCGTCAAACGATCGAGCAATCGCGCAATCAGATTTTGCTGCAAGGCGGTCTGAGCGCAGTGACTCGATCGCAAATTACAGCCCAAACTGCCGCCCGGTTGCTGGGCGGTTAGCAGCCTTATTACAAGTGTGCTCTTAGCGCGCTTGTCAGAAGGCTGAATGGTGGCGAGGTCCCCTCACCGCGCAAGGGTGAGGGGGTCTTCGTTTTTGGCGGGGCAGAACGAAGGACACTCAGTTGTCTTCGCTTACTTCGACTCCAGTTCGTTACCCTTGCTCATCCAGAACCACGTTTCGTCGCGCGACAAATGACGCGGCAACCGGTTCGGATACCCCAGCAGTCGCGCCAAGTCTCCGTAGGTGATTCCCTTGCACGGACTCACCGTGCCCAACTCGGAGAGCCCCCCCAATGCGTCACTGAGCCACGCCATCTCCGCCGACAGGTCGGGGTAGGCATCCAGATCGGGCCATACGGCATGAGTTGCGCTATCGAGTGCGGATAGGTCGTACTCCGGGGCTAGCGCCGCCATGACTTTCTTCAACACGTGTACGTCGCCGTCGTACTCCCAACCCACCGGCGAGTCGGATTCGATACTATCAAGGTCGGACTTAATCTCGGAGATTGCCTGGTCGACTTGACCTTCAAGAAGCGATGAAAGTTCTTGGATCTTTCCGGCTTTTCGCAACACGCGGGCGCGCAACATACTGATTCGCCAATTGGGCGTGAACGCCTCCAGGAGTTTTTCCGCTCCCGCAAAATCACCCTGCGCTACGCGCAGATAGACATACGGTTCCAGACAGCGATCCAAATCGTGAGGATGCGCCAACAAGAAGTCGTTTAATAGCCGTTCGGCTTTGTCCAGTTCGCCGGATTGCACCTGCAATTCACCCAATCGCCGGACAACTTCATAGCCCTGATTGGGGCCTAACACGCGCAGGGCCTTTTCAAGCTGACGTCCTTCTTCCGCATACTCTTCCGCGCAATGGAAGAACGACGCCAATGCCAAATGGAACGCATAGGGGCTGGCGTCCTGATTCTCGCGAAGATTGCGCAAGCGCACGGCACGGTGATAACCGTCCAGCAAGGTCAGCGATTTTTCTTGGATGTCGATTTGTGCGCGAGTCGGCTCGGGCATGGTGCGCGACACATACGAACTGCCCAGGGTGCGTTCGTACACAAACAGCAACCGCTCGCGCACTTCCTCAAACGTCTGCCACCGGTCGCCGGGATCCTTCTCCAAGCAACGCATGATGACGCGATCCAGTTCTTGCGGGCATTCCTTCACGCGGTCATGCAACGGCACCGGCGGTTCGCTCTGATGAAACCGTCGCATCGCGAGCAGGTGCTCGATGGGGGTATCGGTACGAATCGTGAACAAGCGCTGCCCGCTGATCGCCTCGTAGAAGCAACACCCAAAGGCATAGATGTCCGCAACCTGGCTGACGCTGCCCGCCTCCACAAACTGTTCCGGCGCCATATAGGCAGGCGTTCCAAACGCTGCCCCAACTTGTGTCAGGTCATCTTTACCGTTGCCCTCGACCACGTGATCGAGCTTGATTTCCTCGGCAATGTGACACCGAACCAGTCCGAAGTCCGTGATTTTGAGAGTGCCGTCCGCGGCGATCAACAGGTTCTCGGGTTTGAGGTCGCGATGCACCAGCCCCGGCACCAGCTTCGTCGCGTGAATCATGCCGTCACAGCATTGAATGGCCAGGTCCAGCGCATCGCGCATTGAGAGCGAACCGTCCCGAAGATTGTCCGCCAGCGACACGGTCCCGCGCGCATTCGATTCGACGTACTCCATGAACAAGTAGGGGCACGCCTCCACAATATCGATGAAATACGCGTGCACGATATTCGGGTGAAACCCCGTCAGTATCCAGGTCCGCGCTTCTCTGAGGAAACGTTCGATAAGCGACAGGTTCTGCGAAAATTGGTGCTGGAACGTCTTTGCCGCGAATCGGTTTCCATCCGACTCGACGACGTAGACAACGCCCATGCCGCTCACACCGGGACCGCCCCGAACATCGAGCACTTTGTAACGCTCGTCCAGAAGGTTGCCCACTTTGAGGCACACGTCGCTCGGCGGTTCGCGCGGAGTCAGGACCGTCGACTGCGCGTACGTCGGCGGTTGCGTCGTCAACGGCAACGTCGCGGCGTATTGCGGGTCGTCTTCTACGAATTGTTCAGCCATGACTCAATTGGTCTATTCATTTGCGGTATTTGGGAGATGCAACGGCGCTCCGTGCAAGCCGGTGCGCAAGATCGTCACACGTATTGCTTACGACTCCGCCCGCAACGCCCTAATGGCATCCTCGCAACTCGGGAGTATGCGATAGCGTGTCGCCAGATTAGTGATTTCAAACACCTCGGATACGAACGGATTCATTCCGCTCAGGGCCATCTGCCCGTTGTTTTTTTCAAGCGCCTTGGACAGCATGATAATCACGCGCAGTCCGCCGCTGCTGATGTACTCAACACCTGAGAAATCCACCACGACCCGCTGCGCGCCTTCCTGAGTCAACTGCCTGAATACGGTCTCCGCGTCCGGGGCCGACGGCGCGTCAAACCGGCCGCGCAACGAGACAACCGTGATTCCATCTTCGATGCGATGCGCTATTTCCATGCTGGAGTCCAGTCCACGCTAGATTGATTTCTGTCTCCGACAGTCTACTACACAGAATCCAAGATCCCCGGCATCCGATGCTTCGGGGTTTTTCAAGTGTATTCCACCGGCCTCACTGGATGCTACCCTCGCTGACCTTTCAAAGAGCCTCCCTATTTTGACGCGCCGAGCTCAAGTTGAGTTTCCGGCTGTTCCTCGGCTATAATCGTTCTTCGCAGTAAGACCCAATGGGGATGTAGCTCAGTTGGGAGAGCGCTTGTCTGGCAGACAAGAGGTCGACGGTTCGATTCCGTTCATCTCCACCATTTGATCGTTTGCGCCGCAATGGCTTGAAATAGGGGCCGGTGCGGCGCTTTTTCTTTTGTCATTTCCCTTGCCCGATCCGCTCGCGACTCCATCCATCTATTCGCAAACTGGCCGAAGCGATGTCGATTCCGCGTATTGTCCCCTCCGATGTTGATAGAATGGCCCCGATGTCCGCGGGGTCAAGCAGGGGAGAACGAAGCCATGCGCGTGTTACTGGTTCTTTCGGCGATTTGCGCGTCTCTCGCGAATGCAGCCGATTCGGAAAATCTGGTGGCCCACTACCTCTTCGACGATGCTTCCGGGCAGACGTTGCATGACCGGTCCGGTCACGGCCACGATGGCGCCATCTCCGATGCGCAGTGGGTGCCGCCGTCCGAAGGCGGCGGTTTGCGCTTCGGCGGTTCCGACAAGAGCTACGTGGACCTCGGCGACAATCCGGCCCTCAAGATCGCCGGCGACTCCACCCTGTTTGCGTGGGTGAGACTCGACGCTTCACCGTACTTTGACGATGCTACCAACTGGACCATCGTCGATTGCGAGCGCTACCGCGAAGAAGGCTTTGTTTTGCGTGTGGATGGCGGCAGCGGGCGCGTTATGTACCGCGAAAGTCAGCATGAGGCCGATCGATACGCGTTCGGCTCGCAGGTGTTGGAGAATCGCGCCGTTCATTTCATTGCGGTTGTTCGGCGCGGCAACACCGCGACCATCTATGTGAACGGCCTGCCCGACGGTACGCTTTCCTTACAGCCCGCCGCATATGGCGAGGCCCCATTGCGAATCAGCGCCCCGGGTCAACCGTTCCGAGGGACTATCTATGAAGTAGCCTTATTTAATCGCGCGGTCAGCGCCGACGAGATTGCGGCGTGGTACTGGAGCGGCGCGGAGAAGTATCGCAAGTCAGGCGCAAAACAGGGCGATCTCTCGCTCCAATCCTATATCTATGACGACGACAAAGAGGCGCGCGCCAGCGTATCGTTCCTCGGCATCATGCCGCTGCGCGATGGGGAAGAGGTGCGCATAGCGCTTGCGCGGCGCGACGGCGACGTGCTTACTTCGCAAACCGTATCGAAGATCCCCGTTGAGGGAAAGGGACAATACGTATTCTCGCTCGATGCGCTCAACGACGGTGACTACGAACTGCGCGCGGAACTGACCGGTTCGTCTCGATCCGCGCGCGTTGCCGCGCCGTTCCACTTCCCAGCGCCACCGCCCGTCGTTCCGTCACCGGGAGAAATGACGGTCGCGCAATTACCTTCTCAACCGGCAGCTCCCGAATGTCGCGTGGAGCCAACGCCCGGCGGTGGTCTCATATTGAAAGTGGGGGAGACGCCGTTCACACTCGAATCGTCGTTCTCAATCCCGAATGGCGGCGATAACCGCTTGACCTGTGACGACGGAACCAACGCAGCGGGCGAACCCGAATGGCATGTACTAACGTCCGTCCCAGGCGGCATCGCCGCTTCCGGCAAGCACTACGAAGTAAAGCGCGTGTTCCGCACCGAGCCGGGCCGCATCGTGGTGACGGATACCATCACGAATCGGACCAACGAACCGCTGGGTCTCATCTTTCACAATCGCCTCGCTACGAGCGGCGAACCCTTTCAGAAGGCGCTCATCGCTGCGAAAGAAACGTACAGGCCCGTAGAGGACCGACCACTAAAGTTCTGTCCGACGGCATTTCTCGTCAAGCCGGGATTGGGCGTGGGACTCGTCGCCCTTGACGATGTCTATATCGTCCAGAGCCGTGGCGCATCGGACGGACAGACCTGGGTGGATCTGTCCTCGCGCGAATTCGCGTTGGATGCCGGCGCATCGTATACGCTCGAATGGGCCATCTACGCCAACGCCACCGGCGACTACTACGATTTCGTCAACGCGATCCGCCGCGACGAACACCGCAACGATGTCACCATCGAAGGCGCTCTCGCATTTGTACAAGGCACGCAACAACGCCGCGACGCTTCGCTCGTGCCCGGCCCCGAATACTTCGCCATGCGCAATCCCAAGTATGCCACGCTTTTCTGTCTCTCGTGGTGTACCGACGACCCCGCGATCTCTGTCGAAGGCATCGAGTTTATCGAACACCCGCAGGAACGCAGGCAGGTCCGCGCCATGATGGATGGACTGCGAGCTGTCGCCCCCGAAGTCAAGGGCATGTTTCACGTCGCGCACCAACTCTTTGCAACCAACCGGCCCGACGAGCATTTTCGCGACTCGAAGGTTATCGGCCCCGACGGCAAACAGGCCGTATACGGCCACGAATACGTGGGCAGCTCGTATTTCTCCGCCGAACGCGTCGCGGACAATTGGCGCTGGTGGATCTACTATCCGACGCTCGAGAACTCCTTCGGCAAGGCCATGCTCGACAGCGTCGACGTGATGATGGACGAGATGGGCGCGCGTGGCGTGTTCGCCGACGGCTTTCTCTTCGGCTACGGCGGCGAATACACCTACGACCGTTGGGACGGTCACAGCGCCGACATCGATCCCGCAACCCACACCATCGCGCGCAAGAAGACCTCCGTCATTCTGATTACGCAAGACGCCATGACCGCGTGGTGCAACAAGATTCGCGGCAAAGGCGGCGTCGTAATTGCCAACGGCGTCGTACCCACGCGCACGTTGTGCGCGATGCCTGTAATCACCGATAAAGAGGTCACCGAAGGGCCCGATGTCGCGCTGCTTCCCGCGCCGGTTACGTTGGGCAACCCGGCGGTGTGCTCCACCGACGAGGGCGCCTACGACGACGTACTCAGCAAGCTCCGCTACGGCAACTTGTACTGGTACTACAACGAGCCTGTAAAGCTGGCCTACGAATCCGTGCCCAAGCAAATGTTTCCAATAACCGTGCAAGAGGTGCACTCCGGCTACGTGAAAGGCAACGAACGCCTCGTCACCATGCACAGCGCCGTCTACGGGTGGTCGGAATCGCGCGACTTGCACCTCGCCTACCGTTACGACGGTCGCGGACATCTTGTTCCCGCGAACTACACGACCACAGTCGACGCCGGACCTGTCCGTACCCAAATCGATCTCAACGACCGCGAATGTGCGGTACTCGAACGCATCCCGGTGCAGATCGAATCGGAGACCCCCGTCAATGTCATCGCGGACCGTGACGTTAACGGACACCTGCGCCTGCGCCTCAACGGAAAGGGTGTAGTCCGTATCGTTACTGCTGGCACCGCGCCCAGAGAGATAACCTTGGACGGACCCGGCGAGATTACGCTGGACTGACCGTCGCACTCGGGTTGCACCAAAAGGTGTGGCAGGCATCCTGCCTGCCTCCCCGGCGGGGACTTCCTGTCCCCAATTAAGAGGCAGGCAAGATGCCTGCCACACGGAAGACGAAAACCCTCGGGATGCATTTCGTAGCGCCCGGTCTCCGCAGACATACTTGTCGGCAGCCGGGCCTTGTTGTGGCGGAGTCTCCTGATCTGCCGCGGCGGACCACTCCGCCGACATACTTGTCGGCAGGCGACCGTAAGGTCTCCACTTCTCTTGTTACTCTGAGAACCCAGTGAGAAGTCTCGGGCACTTCCCGTGACTCCGCCGGGGGACACCCCCCTCCGCGCAATTTGACGGGGCAAGGGGGTCGCCCCGGAAGAATGGTCACTCGCGCAAGCCGTCCGGGCGACGCAACCGGCGCAAATGCCGGCGGACATGGTTCTACCTTTCGTTTGATACCCCTCATATATAGGAGCAAGTTCGTTGCACTGGGAACGCGGTGAGGCGAGGAGCGACCGGATCACGCCGAGATTGGGGACTGGGTTCTAACCGCAATTCGTATGGACAGGATTTGCAGGATTAACACGATGAAGATCGGAGTTGACAGACCGAAGTCTGGTCGGCTACCACTGGATCTCCATCTTGTGAATCGTGTCAATCCTGTCGAATGACTCTCTGAGAACGGCTGGTCTGCTGAACGATCTTGCGGTAAGGGCAATCGCACTAAAATCGCTTTGGATTTCGACTACTTGGATAATCTGCTCTTTCGTCTCCCCCGCGAAAGCGGGGGTCCATCTTCACGGATTGGGCGCCTTTTCAATACGAAGATGGATTCCCGCTTGCGCGGGAATGACGGTGTGGGTGTTTTTGCTCAACTTTTGGTTCGATTGCCCTGATGCTACGGCCCATTGCGGATTGCGTACCGATTCAGTACTATCGAATGAGTGGTATGCAAAAGGGGTTATTGACGACTGGGTTCTAGCGTAGGCGGGACTGACACAAGCGAATCGCAGTGGAGCCGGGTCTGAGGGACTGACCCATGCGAAACGTATTGAAGACGGGTCTGTCCCGATCCCCAAGCCACGAAGGACGACGAGGATGACGTCACCCGTATCCGGCGACGGACCTACACGGGCAGACCGTGCGGCGCGCCCGCAGTTCCTCACGCGGATCGAAGCCATCCTTAGCCACAACCTCAAGCCGGGCCAGCGCGGCAGGAAGCGAAAACCGCCCGACAGCGGAAAAAAAGGCGACAATTCGTAGTCTGTTATTTCCCTCCTTTATTTCTATTTATTTCTATTTCCTCTTTATTTCCGCTCAGGAATAGAGGTCGAAAAGCCCTACTCTTTGACACAGGCAGCACGTCGAACACTAGATTTAAATAAGATTGCACCACAAGGAGTGCTATTATGGACGGGGAGGAATTCTCGGGAACGATACGTTTCCAATGTAGGGGCATTTATGAACGCCGCGTGGTACGGACTGCGATTTGTTGCCGGACGTGTCCTTTCCCAGCGGAGCCCACCGTTGATACGCGGACTGGTTCTGACGAACCGCTGCAACTTGCGATGCGCACATTGCCGAGTACACGAACGTGGCCACCGAGATTTGGACTTCACGGACGTTGTTGCAGCGATCGACGACTTCCATCGTGAAGGTGGCCGTTGTCTGTATCTGGAAGGCGGCGAGCCATTTCTTTGGCATGACGGGGAGCACGGCATCAACGAGGTCGTGGATTACGCGCATCAAGTCGGGTTTCTGACGGTTGTCATTTACACGAACGGCACACTGCCTATCCGGACCGCTGCCGACACCGTTTTCGTGAGCGTCGACGGCCTTCGAGAGATACATGATGCCCTGCGCGGCAGATCTTTCGACCGCATTTTCAGAAACATTCAGGAATCGCAGCATCCGTCCCTGTTCATCAACTACACAATCAACAGCCGCAACAAGAATGAGATAATTGCGTTTTGCGAATACGTGCGAGGCATCAACGCCATACGCGGGGTGTTCTTTTACTTTCATACACCCTACTACGGGTACGACGACCTCGTTATTGACCGCGCTGAAAAGGGCCAAATCCTGCAAGAACTTCTTAGACTTCGCAAACGATACCGGATATTGAACTCTCGCGCTGGATTGCTTTCGGCGCTCAGAGACGACTGGCGGCGTCCGCTGAATATCTGTTCCGTCTATGAGAAAGGCACCATTTACCAATGCTGTCGTTTTTCGGGCAATGCCGAGTTGTGTCGAGATTGCGGATATCTCAGTTACGCCGAAATCGATCAGACTCTGAAAATGAAGCCGTCGGCGATTCTTAACGCGCTCAAATACTTCTGACGGGTGGCCGCTTGGCCGGTAAGGGAGAAAGTCATGGAACGTCTCCTTCGACAAACGCTTCTCAAGTGTTTGACCGGCGAACGGCAAATTCTACTCAGGAAACGGGCCCCGTCGCGTGACGAACTCCATGAGAAATTCGACAAGATCCATTCACTTGGCATCTACGTGCATGTCCCGTTTTGCGAGCGGATATGTCCGTATTGCCCGTACAATAAGGAAATATACCGGGACGGTCTTGCGAAAGAGTACGTTCGCGCCGTAAAGAAGGAGATTGACTCCTATGGCGAACTCCTAGATGGCAAGCCGGTCACGTCGCTGTATATCGGCGGCGGTACTCCCACAACAATGCTTCGCACCGGTCTTGTTGACCTAATCGGACACCTGCGCAACGGCATCAATCTTCAGTGCGGCATTCACATGGAGAGTCATCCCAACCACCTGAGTTCCGACAATCTGGACGAGCTCAAGGCCATGGGGGTGAGGCACCTCAGCATTGGCGTGGAATCGCTTGTAGACAGGCACCTCAAGCTCTTGCAGCGACCCTACACCGTGGAAGAAGTCAAAGCGGCCGTGCGCCGTGCGGTATCGCAAGGATTCGACTGCGTCAATGTGGACGTGATGTTTGCGTTACCGGAACAGACGTACCGGGAAATCGAAGAGTTGGGGTACCGGGTCGTGGATTTGGGTGTCGATCAGGTGGCTGCCTATCCGCTGTTCCGATTCTCTTACACTCCTTTAGGACAAAACGGCAGCCTCAAGAATCATGGCATGTTTTTAAGCTTGAAGCGACGGCGCATGCTGGCCATCTTGGAGAAGATTTTCTACCAAGCCGGATATGAGCGTAGTTCCGTCTGGGCGTTTACGAAACGCGGCGTACCCCGGTACTGCTCGGTGACTGTGCCCTTGTATATCGGTTTGGGTGCGAGCGGAGGTACCTATCTTACCGACCTGTTTTATCTGAACACCTTCGGCGTCGCCGAGTACATTAAAGCCATGGATGAGCGCGAGACAGCCATCGCGCTGTCTTTGGAACTGTCCGAACGGATGCAGCAGGCCGGATGGCTGTACTGGCGGATCTATGAAACCCGCTTCACCCGAAGCGCCTATTTTGACCGTTTTGGCGAGGATATTGAGACTGCATTTGGGTCGTATCTGCGACTTTTCAGAGTCCTCGGATTCCTTCGCGAGTACGGCGACCAGATTGTCCTGTCGGACAGGGGTTCCTTTTGGCTCCACGCATGGGAAGACGTCTTATCCATCGAATACATCAATAAACTGTGGGGCGCGTCGAAACGCAACCTGTGGCCGGAAAAGGTTGTGCTGTAGATTGGCGAAAATCGTTGAGAACCTTAGGGGACATCCATGATAGGTACAAGTCAAGATGCCGAGAGGGCGTTCGGCATGGTTGACTACGAGCGGGAAGTCCTTCCACTGTAAATCGTCTACTACACCAGATTAAGGCGGGCGCGGGATCGCACGCGGGTATAGTCAATCACCTTCCTTCGATTCTTTGATGGGCTGACGAGTAGGGTTCTCGCAGCCAGACATCCATTTGCAGAAACGGCGCGTTGACCGGTCCGATGTCTGCGTTTGAGTGAGCCGCCGCGCCCGAAACAGACTACGGGAGCATCGGGAATCGCTTCCTTCGCCCAGTCCCCGAATGACGGGATACGGCGGCAGGAGAACTTCGAGAAACCAAGTTGCGACCTTGCTTTTCCGTCCCAAAGACGGTATTATTACCGTAAGTTAATTTTGTTAATCAATGTTATAAATTATAGTAAGGACTGCATCTGATGAGCGACACAATGTCCACAAATCTCCGCAGGGCCATGGGTTCGATTGCCCTGCTCTCCGTACTTGTCGCCTTCGCGGCCGGATGCGGCGGCTCCCCTGCTGCCCACGAGGCTCCGTCAGGTTCCCTGCGTCAGAAGTCGCATGGTGGCACCATGAAAGTCACAACCACGACCGGTATGATTGCCGACACGGCCAAGAATATTGGCGGTGAATGGGTTGAAGTGACGGGTCTTATGGGGCCGGGTGTCGACCCCCACCTCTACAAAGCCTCCCAGGGAGACATCCAGAAACTCACCGAGGCGGACTTGATCCTCTACAATGGCCTGCACCTCGAAGGCAAGATGATCGAAGTCCTTGAGAAGCTTGCGCGAACCGTATCCACGGTAGCGGTGACGGACAGCATCCCGCAGGACAGTCTGCGGAATCCTCCGGAGTTTCAAGGCCAGCACGACCCTCATGTGTGGTTCGATGTTGGCTTGTGGATTCACGTGGCGGAACGAATTCGCGACGCAATGGTGGCGGTCGATCCCGCGCATAAGCCCGAGTTCGAAAAGAATGCGGCCGCGTACATCGAGCAGTTGCGTCAACTCGACGCGTATGCGCGCGAACAGATAGCCACAATACCCAAAGAACAGCGCGTGCTGGTTACCGCGCACGACGCATTCGGCTACTTCGGGCGCGCGTACGACATCGAAGTCAAGGGACTCCAGGGAATCAGCACGACCGCCGAATTCGGCACGCAGGATGTGGCCCGGCTGGCGGAGCTTATCGCATCGCGCGGCATCAAGGCCGTCTTCGTGGAATCGTCGGTGCCGCAACGATCCATAGAAGTTCTCGTTAACGAAGTAAAATCCCACGACGGTTCCGTGACGATTGGCGGCCAGCTATTCAGTGACGCCATGGGGGAGGCTGGCTCACCAGAAGGCACGTATATCGGCATGGTCCGTTACAACATCGACACTATCGTAAAGGCTTTGCGTTAGTCATGACTACCCCGGTTATAACCGCACCTCCAATCGACGTTCACGACTTAACCGTCGCGTATCAACACCGCCCCGTGCTATGGGATATCGACGTGGCCTTCCCGGAAGGGAAGCTCATCGCCGTGGTCGGGCCAAACGGTGCGGGCAAAAGCACGTTGATCAAGGCCGTGCTGGGCCTCGTTCCATTGGCGTCGGGCCGCGTGCAGATTTTCGGCATGCCCATTCATCAGGGCAGGCGTCTCGTCGCGTATGTCCCGCAGCGCGAATCCGTGGATTGGGACTTCCCCACGACCGCCCTCGACGTAGTACTCATGGGACGTTACGGGCATCTTCCTCTGTTTGGCCGGCCCCGCAAGCGCGATTACGAAATTGCCAAGAACTGCCTGGAGAAAGTGGGCATGGCCGACTTGGCGAACCGTCAGATCAGCCAGCTGTCGGGCGGGCAGCAACAACGGGTCTTCCTTGCGCGCGCCCTGGCCCAACAGACTCAGGTCTATCTCATGGACGAACCGTTTGCGGGCGTCGATGCCGCCACCGAGAAAGCTATCGTAGAGCTACTGCGTGAATTGCGCGCGCAGGGAAGCACGGTCGTCGTGGTCCATCACGATCTACAGACAGTCCCCGAATACTTCGATTCGGTGCTGCTTATCAATCTGCGGATGATCGCCTTCGGAGACGTACAGACCGTATTCACGCCTGAGAATCTGAACAAAACCTACGGCGGACGTCTCAACCTCCTCACGGAGGTCGGCGAAAAGCTCCGCCGTCAGGAATGGAAAGCGCGCCAATGAATGCGCCGCTTCCCCCCTGGCTGGAGTTCTTCACGTTTTCCAGCGCGAACGCGCGGCTGGTGTTCATCGGATGCGTGCTGCTCGGACTGACGGCCGGCGTCATCGGGTGTTTTGCGTTTCTCCGCAAACGGTCGCTCATGGGCGATGCGCTTGCGCATGCGGCCCTTCCCGGCGTGTGTGCCGCGTTCCTTCTCACCGGCACGAAGGAACCCATCGTGATTCTCGTGGGCGCCACGCTGGCCTGCTGGCTGGCGGCCCTATCCATCGACCTGATCGTCCGCCACACCCGTTGCAAGGAAGACAGCGCCCTCGGAATGGTCCTGTCCGTCTACTTCGGGGTCGGGATTCTGCTTCTCACGTATATTCAGCGCAGCGGCAACGCCGCACAATCGGGACTGAACCGCTTTCTCTTTGGGCAAGCCGCGGCAATGCTCCATCGCGACGTATGGACGTTTGGCATCCTGTCGGTGTTGCTCCTCGGGACCGTGGCGCTTGCGTATAAGGAATTCAAGGTCGTCTCCTTCGACCCGCAATACGCACGTACGGCGGGTGTTCCCTCGCGCTTCATCGAAACCCTCCTGGCCACGCTGATCGTGTTGGCGGTTGCGATTGGCCTTCAAGCCGTAGGCGTCGTGCTCATGGCCGCCATGCTCGTGACCCCCGCCGCCGCCGCGCGGTACTGGACACATCGGCTCAGCACGATGCTGGTGCTGGCCGGGGCCTTCGGCGCCGCCAGCGGCGCTATCGGGGCCTATGTATCTTACCTGGGACCGCGCATGCCGACCGGTCCGTGGATGGTGGTCAGCATTACGAGCCTGTTTCTCCTTTCGCTGCTCTTCGCGCCGCGCCGCGGCGTATTCGCGCGCATACTGCAACTGCGGAATACGCGCAAGCGAACGGCTATGGAGAATGTCGTTCGGACGCTATACGTGCTGGGCGAAAAGGAACAGCGCGTGAATGCGGCGCGCACGCTCGCGGACTTGCTCAAACATCGCCCGATGACGTTGCACGCCATGGACCGCACCTTGGCATTGCTCATCGACCAGGGCCTCGTGGAGGAATCGCTCCAGGGACGATATTCGCTGACAGAGGCCGGTATTGAACGCGCCGCGCATCTCACGCGTATCCACAGGCTATGGGAACTGTATCTGACGCGTAAGCTCGACCTCGCGCCAGACCATGTGCACGACGACGCCGACGAGATCGAACACATCATCACTCCGGAACTGGAAGCGCGCCTTATCGCCGCGCTCGACAACCCCGATGCCGACCCACACGCGAGCCATATCCCGGCGCGTGCAAGCGAGGACATCGCCAAGCAGGTATCGCTATGACGATCGGCATGTGGATTGTCCTCATTGGGTGCCTAGCCTCCGCATCCTGCGCGCTGGTGGGCTGCTTTCTCGTTTTGCAGCGGCAAGCGATGATGGGCGACGCCATCAGTCACAGCGTCTTGCCCGGCATTGTAATCGCGTTTCTCCTTACGGGCAGCCGGAATACGCTGCCCATGCTCGTGGGCGCCGGAGCCCTCGGGCTGATTACGGCCTTCCTGACGAACGCTCTAGAGCGCCATGGCAAATTGCAGTCGGACGCGTCGATGGGCGTGACGTTCACGTGGCTCTTTGCCATCGGAGTCATTCTCGTATCCGCATTCGCGGGGCAAGTCGACTTGGATGCCGAATGCGTGCTCTACGGCGAAATCGAAAACGCGCCGCTTAACGTGGTTTTCATGGGTGACACTCCGATCGGACCGCGCGCGGCATGGATACTGGGAGCGATTGCCATTGCCAACGTGGCATTCATCACGCTGGGGTACCGCCAACTCAAGCTCTGCGCATTCGACCCGGCGCTCGCGGCAGCCATTGGCATCAACGTTTCCCTATGGCATTACCTGCTCATGGGTTTCGTCTCTTTGACGACGGTGGGAGCCTTCGAGAGCGTTGGCGCCATCCTCGTCGTCGCACTCCTTGTCGTTCCACCCAACACGGCCTATCTGTTGACCGACCGTCTTTCGCGCATGCTCGTTCTTTCGGTTCTGGTCGGCATGGCCAGTTCCGTCGGCGGATACTTTCTCGCGGCATGGCTCGACGGTTCGACGGCAGGTGCCATCTCGGTGGTCAGCGGGTTGCTCTTCGTCCTCGCGGCACTTTTCTCACCCGCGCACGGAGCTATTCCGAAGTACTTTGCGCGGCGCCGCGCAATTCGAGGTATAGCGCCGGAACTCCCGGCCGCCGGCGCTTAGTTCGCCAGCGCATATTGTGGGTCAGCGCACCTTCATTCATTTGCTGTTTCGTTGGCAAGGTTGAGATACACCGCAGCACGGCTCCCATCGAACGCCGTCAGCAGTGCCAAGACCACATAACACGCGGGCACGAGATAGAAGGCTGTGCCAAGTCCACTGTGATTGCCGACGACTCCCATCAGCCACGTGAAGAACCCGCACCCAGGGACGCCTGCGCATGAGAGGAGGATGAATAGCATCGTCGTGTCGCTTTCGTGCAAACGATCCGCACAATGGCTTTGCAGGCTGGGCCAGAAAGGGGCTGACGCAAGCCCCGCAAGAAAGACCATCCCAAAGAACAACCACAAATTAGTGACCGCAGGCATAAACAGCGTTATCCCGGCGCCGGCAATGGCCGAGTACAACACCAACTGCTTCAGATGGCGTTGTTGGATGAGGTAGCCCCACCCCGTTCTGCCTATCACCATTCCTCCGGCGAAGAACGCGGTGCCGACGCCGCCCGCCCACGCGGCTGTGGTGAAATTCAGTTGAATGTAGCTGGCGCACCAGAATGTAAGGCAGAATTCTCCACCTCCCGCTACAAACATCGCGGCAAAGAACAACCAGAACCGCGGCGTGCGGCAAATAGCGTAGGCGTGATTCCACGTCGTCCTCCAGTGAAGAGGCTCGATTGACTCTTTATTCTCCGCCGCTCGCGATTCAGGAAGCAGTAGCAGAAGCGCAGGGAACAAACCAAGAAGCGCCACACAACCCGTATGCACTCTCCACGACACGCCCAGGGATAACAACACCCCCGAGACGAGAACGGTGGTCAGGACGCCAACGGACCAGAATCCGTGCGAGAAGTTTATGTACCGGCCAGGTTCCTCAGGATGCTGTTCCTGCACCAGCGGCGTCGCCAAACCTTCGATGACTCCTTCACCGATGCCTGCCACCATGAGCGCGGCAAAGAGCATTCCATACATGGGGGACAGCGCACACAGGCCCATTCCACACGCCATCAGCAGCACCGACCATCCCAGGGAGCGCTTCACCCCCCAGCGGCCTGCCGCAAAACCGCACACCAGCATCGATGCCACCATCGGAATCGTACGGCCCAGATGAAGGGCTCCGCCCGCGCTCATCCCGCCCGTCTCCAAAGAGAAACCCAGGTCGCGTGCCAACTGAACAAGCACGACGGGAATCACGACAGAACCCGCTGCATACGTGAAAAATGTCAGAAATGCGGCATAGTCGTACCGGCCAAAATTCATACTCCGTGAAGATTGCATGTTCTTTCTTGACATCCCCTCGATCAAGGTGAGATTTGAAAGCGGAATACACGTACAGTCCCGCCGTGAGTAACTGTAGCGCACATTATGCGGTTCATCAAAAACGCACGGCAACAGAGCGACAATACGCTTGGATCGGTTTACTAGCGAAAACCCATTGACAAAATCAATAGTCCTGCCGTATGGTGCAACTGCGTCTTGGGCTAGGGGCATGGCAGTTGAGTCATTCACTGCCACGTGATTGGGTAGACCCGCACGGTTGAGGGAGGTGATATCGGGGAACAAGCTCGGTGTGTGTCGGGCGGGTAATCGGGCTCCATTCAGACTCGCCCTCTCGTTTCGTATCCTCCTTCTGTCCGGTGCATGATTGTGCCTCTTCGTCTTTCCGGACAGAAACCTATTGGTGGAAATGGCTATATCACGTCGAGATAGGGGTCATGCCCCTAGAGGAGTAGACCATGCAGACCAAGACTCTCTTGATTCTTCTGGCCGTACTTTCGTTGTCTATCGCTCTGCCTCTGAGCGCATCCGCGCAGACATATCCCGCTTCTATGGCGACAATCGGCGATAGTATCTCGCGCGGCGCGCTTGCCGACGACACGATTGACGATGACCAACCGGAACACGTATGGAGCACCGGCGATTCGTCCAGCGACGCATGCTACAGCCACCTGGAACGTATTCGCGCGGCAAATCCCAGCACGGTCGCTTACAACAACGCATGGAATGGCGCTCAATCCGACGATTTGCTTGCGCAAGCCAACAGCTCGGTGAGCCAGGGCGTCCAGTATGTCACGATTCAAATGGGCGGCAACGATGTGTGCGGTGACAGCACCGCCGAGATGACCCCGATTGCTACGTGGGAATATCGGTGGAATGAAGCCATCGACGTGCTTCAAGCGGGCCTTCCTGGAGCAGACATCCTCGTGACCGCCACGGTGAACGTACGGCGTGTCTATGATGTAGGCAAGAGCAACCTGGGTTGCCTCCTGAAATGGAATGTCTTCACGTGGTGCAAGAACATGCTGGTCAACGGTTCTACGCAGCGGACCGAAGCGACTAACATGAACATCGCGTACAACAACTCGCTCTCCTCGATAACGACTGCCCAAGGCGTGTGGTACGACGCCGATTCATACGGCATTGCGTTCTCGCGCGGCCAGTTGAGTTCGGTCGACTGCTTCCATCCGGATATCAGCTTGAACAACGACATGGCCAACGCCACGTACGACGCGGGCCGGTTCTAGCTCATCCATCTTTGCTTGTTCTTGGCGCGGGCCTGTGGGACTACGGTTCCACGGGCCCGTTCCCCCCAAAATGTAACTTCGGCAATAAGGAAGCTCAGTCGTCTATGCGCTCACTATCGATTCGTCGTCAGCACTCATTACTTGTTCTACTTTTTGCCGCCGCCGTACTCACCGACTTCTGCCATGCGGCACCCAAAGCGGTCTTCGACAAGGTCAAGCTCGACTACGGAACCCTCCGACAAGGCAAGATCGGCGAGGCCGTCGTCAAAATCAACAACACCGGCGATCAGCCTCTCGAAATCCAAAATGTGCAGTCCTCCTGCCCATGCGCGACAACTGACTTCTCTCCCAAAGATGCCAAGCCTACCGTTGCGCCAGGCGCCCAACATGAGCTTACGTTGAAATACGATTCTAAGGACGTTGTCGGGGATCGCGTCGCCACAATCGTCGTAACCACCAACGATCCTCAGGAACCCATGACCGCCATCGATATTGCCGTCAAGGTCGAGGCCCTTGTGCTTACCATGCCCGACAAAGCGCTGTCATGGGGAATGGCGCCACGTGGCGACGATATTGGAAAAGACCTGACGTTTGTCTCCGGCACTTCAATCAAGGACATTGAGTTGCTGGACATTCACATGGCCGCGCCCACGTTAAGCGTCACTGCGACTCGAGAAGAAACAAAGGACGGCTCCCGCATCAAAGCGCGCTTCCGGATCTCCCCCGATGTCCCGTTGGGCTCCATCTCCAATTCCGTTACGGCACGGCTTCGGGTCGGCAACGAAGAGGCCACTCTGAAGATCCCCGTGCAGGGTGAGGCCGTCGGCGACGTCCTGGTAATGCCGCAGTCCATCCTCTGCGCGCCAAAGCTCGCCTACATTCAGAACCAGCCGCTCTCGAAAGAAGGAATCATTGTGCGCGCCAGCCGGCCCAATCAACCGTTACCCGACGTTTTGGGCGTGGTAGCTGTTGGACCGATTTCATGCATCATTCACAAGAACGTCAAACCCGAGTGGGGACAACAAATCGACCGCCACATCATCGAGGTGCGAACAGCCCAGAATGCGCCGCCCGGCGCGCAGTCCGGCACGGTACACGTGATGACCACGAGCAAGGATCAGCCCATTGTCAGTATCCCCGTGTTCTTTCGCATGGCATCGCGGGTCGCGGCTGAACCGGCGCAAGTACTGCTTGAACCGTCTGCGAACGCGCCCGCCACGCAGCGGGTTGTGATGCGCGATGCGACGGGGGCCGCGCTGACGATCCGTGAAGTGAAGTTTGAGGAAGACCTGCTCGCGGTCAAGGTCGAGTCCGAGAAATCCGTAGACGCAGATCATCCCGCGGCGATTGTGCTCACGGCCTCCCAAGTCCCGCCTGCAGAGCGGAAAGCGACCATCGTATCCGTGGCCACGGACCAGCCCGGCGCCGAGCGTATTCTGATTCCAGTGCTCATTCGAGATCCGCAAACGCAATAGTCGCAAGGCGCAGACAACTATGAACACGCCGACGAAGATCGCCATGGTGCTGGTTGCGGCCATTTGCGCCGCAATCGCTCTGGCGTTCTATACCCGGCCGCGCCAGGAGGCATCCCCGAGGCCACGTGTACTCGCGCCACAATCGTCACCGCTCGACCTTTCGAAACCGGAGCCTTCCTTCAACATCGCTTCATCGTCTGAGACTCCTCCGCCGCTGACTGTGAATGAGCCCGCGATTCGCGGCTGGGTGTTGGACAGCCGCAATCAGCCTATCGTCGACGCGGCCGTCACAATCTATGACGTGGCCAAGGGACCTCGTAACACGTTCTCTGACGCGGCGGGAGCATTTGCCGTTGGCGATCTGGATAATGCGGAGTACCGCGTAAGCGCGTTCAAGGAGCATTTCAACGAAGCTGTTGAAGAGAACGTACCCTCGGGCAGTGCGGACATAACGCTCATTCTCACCGACACAAGCACCGCATCCGGACGGGTAATCGATCATCAAGGACAACCCATTTCAAATTTCGACGTGGTCTACGTAAGGCAGGTGATTGACAACGAGCCCCTCTGGAAGGAAATTGTCCGCGGTAAGCAGACCGTATGGAAATCATTTGAAGACAAGGAAGGGCGATTTGAAATATCGGATATAGCGAGCGGCGCTCCCTTTACACTCGGTGCGCGCGCTGAAGGATACGAAGCAGGTTACGTCACCGCGTCTGCAGCCGAACCCGGCACACCCGCTGTCCCCGTGGAGATCGTGCTGCAAACGGAAGCGCGCATCTCGGGCATTGTGCTATCGCCCGACCGCGCGCCCGTACCAGCGGCGACGATTCATTTCGGCTCTGATACGGAAGGACCGGTGCTCGCGGAAAGCGACGCAAACGGGACTTTCGAAATCGGTGGACTCGGCGACTCGCCAATTGAACTCACCGCAATTCATGACGAGTATCTCGCAGCTACCGCGAAAGCGGTGCCTGAGCGCGGAGCCGTCACTCCGATTGAGATTGTCTTGGGTCAAGGCGGTGAGCTTGAAGGGACGGTCTATCAAGGGGACGTGCCCGCGCAAGGACAGACTGTAGTTGCCCTGAGGCTCACGCCGCCGCGCGTCCGAAAACAGTCCACCACCGATGAAAATGGCCACTACCGTATCCCCGGAATCGGCCTGGGTCTGGTGGATGTGCTCGCGAAATGGAAAGCGGTTGACTCGAAGGCCGATCCGCTGCGCCTGCAGCGTCAAGCCGAAGTCGTGGCCGGAAAAACCACGAACGTCGACTTCCATTTCCCAGCCGGGTTCGCCGCTCTCGAAGGGACTATTTCCGCCAACGGAGAACCCGTCACCTTCGCGGAGATTCAAGGCACCGTGACGACAGACGAGGGACTTTCGTACTTTGGTTCCACGGCGCGCGAAGACGGGTATTATCGCGTCGAGAACATTGCACCCGGCGCAGCGTTGGTCGCGGTGACGGCGCGCGCGGGCCAAGCGGAGTTGCGCCGGACGTTCGATGTAGACCTTCGTGAAGGAGAAACGGCACGAAAAGACGTCGCGTTCGACACGGCATCCGGCGTGACAGGCTCCATCACCAATCTGGCCAAGGGGGAGACAGGACAAGTCCTCGCACTGCCGGGCCACGTGAGTGTCGACACCTCGTCGTTCGAAGCGATCATTGGATTGGAGAGTCTCAAGACCGGCGAATCGGATATTGACGCAAACGGACAGTTTGTAATCGGCGGCCTGGAACCCGGTCCGTACACACTGGTTGCGCTGGTCTTTTCGGAACACGCCAACACCGGCGACGACGCCCTGAACAGCGTGCGCTTGTCAATTCAAACCACGACCGTGCCGGCATCCGGCGAAGCCAGTGCGACGTTGACGCTCACTCCGTGAAAGCCTGCTTAACTACTTCTATTCCGGACTTCTCACGCTCACTCACGGCACGATCCTGTAACCGGTGTGCTTGCCAGACTTGCAGCAAACGCAGAGGCTGATCTCCAATAACAGCGTGTGTTCACGGGAGATTCTCATGGCATAAACGACGACGGCATACCCGAGCGCGACGGCTCATTTCATTCCTCGGACGCGTTTCACGTGTCTCTGTACAAGCTGCTCGCACACGAGCAATTCATGAAGTATTACAGGATAGATTTTCCATTTCGTGTTACGGACTCCCAGATCGACTTGACCGTCCGTCTAATCCTGGAATCGCAACACACATCTGCTCAGCGCTTCAATTCGCGAGACTTTTACGTCGTCCTCTGGCCAGAGCATCCCTCGGGCGGCATTGACTCACGGAGACTGATCCCGTTTCTCGAACGATCGGGCATTCGCTACTTGGACTACACCCAAATCCCGGAAGGCCACGCTCCTGGCGCGTTGACGCCCTACGACCGGCATCCTACTGCACAGTTGCATGAAGCGGTAGCGAAACGAATCGTGGAGGATCTGAAAATCG
>JAIBAQ010000029.1 GCA_019695095.1 Candidatus Hydrogenedentota bacterium | reverse complement strand
AAGTCATTGCGGATAAGGACGTGGATGCGGTCGTGGTCGTTACGCCGGATCACTGGCACACGGTGCCGACGTTGATGGCGATTGACGCGGGCAAGGACGTGTATTGCGAAAAGCCCTTGTGCGCGACCATCGAAGAGGCCAATACGCTGCGTGACAAGATCAAGTCTTCGAAGCAGGTGTATCAGTCGGGCACGATGCAGCGCAGCGGCAAGTATTTCCAGGAAGCGGTCGATATGATCCAGAAGGGGTATATCGGCAAGGTTGGGCGCGTGGAGTGCTGGAACAACGACTGGTCGAAGGTGGAAGGCATTGGCAATCCGACCGACCCGAAGCCGGATTGGTTGGATTGGGATCGATACATTGGCTGGACGCCGAAGGTCGAGTACAACAAGAACCGGTATATCTACAATTTCCGCTGGTTCACGGATTATTCGGGCGGGAAGATCACGGACTGGGGCACGCACCTGCTCGACATCGCGATTTGGGCCATGGGCCAGGATAAGGACATCAAGACGGTCACGGGCGCGGGCGGCAATTTCGTGTTGAAGGATAACCGGACAACGCCGGACACGCTGGATGTGGTGTGGGAGTTCGAGGACTATTCGTTGAGCTTCTCGAACCGCGCGTGGAATCCGGATTGGGTGGAGAAGAGCCCGGGACATGGAATTTTCTTCCACGGGACGTTGGGGAGCATGCGCGTGGACCGGAAGGGCTATCAGGTGTTCCCGTTCCGCGACAACGGCGGGTGCGAACCTGTTCTCAAGAACGACGCCGCCGAGGGCGACATGAACAATGGCCACTGGGCAAACTTCGCGGATTGCGTGCGTTCGCGCCAAGCGCCGATCTGCAATATCGACGTCGCGTATCGCACGGCGCTGATTTGCTTGACGGGTAAGTGCGCGTATCTCAGCGGCGCGAAGTTGAAGTGGGACCCGAAGACAGTCAAGTTCACGGGCGGCGATGCCGAGGGTGTCAAGATCGCGAATGAGTGGGCGTACCGTCCGTATCAGAATGGCTGGTCGTTGAAGGCGCCGTATTTTGAGGGTTGGAAAGCCTAAGGTGAAGAATTTTGGATTTTAGATTTTGGATTTTGGATTGAGTTAGTTGCGTACTGGCGGCCTCGCGATGTGGGGCCGCCAGTCTTCAAAATGGCATATTCGGCTGGAAAGCAAGGGCCGGAGTCTCTGATTCGCGGCATGGCGCACACGGCCGGCAATTGGCACAAGGGGGTTGGTATGAAGAAAACAGTCGTTGTTTTTGCGCTTATGCTCGGGTTCATGGCGATGGTTCAGGCGCAGGAAAAACCGGATTATGTGGCGCAGGGGATTCTCACGGCGGATGAGGCGAAGGACGGATTTGTTCCGCTGTTTAACGGCAAGAATCTCGATGGCTGGTGGATTCGCGGCACGAACAAAGAAGCGTATCAGGCAATAGACGGCAAGATACTCGTGACGGGGAAAGAGGGCGGCGATTGGATGTTCACAAACGAAGAGTACGACAACTTCGTTCTTCGTTATGAATACCGTTGCGTGTCCGGCGAAGGCAACTCGGGTGTTGGCATTCGCGCGCCCAAGGTAGGCAATCCCGCGTTTGACGGATTTGAGATTCAGGTGCTGCGTCCTGGTTGGCCGACGCCGTATCAGCGGGCGTGTTCGTTGTACGCGGTGCAACCGGTGAAGGTGGAAGCCGACAAACCGTTTGGCGAATGGAATACGGTTGAAGTCATGGCCGACGGCCCACGAATCAAGACCATCCTTAATGGCCAGGAAGTCTATGACGTGAAGGTCACTGACTTCACGAAGGACACCGTAAAAGAGGAATGGCAGAAGCCTGCAGATAACCGCCCGGCAAAGGGGTATATCGGTCTGCAGAGCCATTCGGATTCGGTGGAGTTCCGTAATCTGCGGATTAAGACGCTTCCGGCTAAGAAGTAAGTAGAAGACTCTATGGGTCGTATGGGACCTATGGGTCCGATGGGTTGATTGACTACGTGCAGTAAACAGGTCGGCGGCGACCGAGTGCGGTTGTCTGGTAGAGGATACGATGAAGCAAACCGGAATCACGCGACGGAAGTTCATCTCGCTTTCGGCGGCGTTGGCGGCGGGTGTTGCGGCAGGCGCGCCGAGGGCCGCCGCGCGCACATTGGGCGCGAATGACCGGATACGCTTGGGCATCATTGGGATGGGCAACCGCGGTATGCAGTTGCTTCGCGAAGCGACGGCCAAGAGCGCGTCGCTGAACGTCCGCGTGGCGGCGGTGTGCGACATCTTCGAGCCGCGCAAGCTGCGCGCACAAGCCGCGAGCGGCGGAGAACTGCTGCATCGCTGGCAGGATCTCGTTGAACGTCCGGATATCGATGCGGTCGTAATCGCAACGCCAGATCATTGGCATGCGCCTATCGCGATTGCGGCGATGCAGTCAGGCAAGGACGTGTACTGCGAAAAGCCAATGGCGCACAGCATCGAGGAGGCCAGGGCGTTCAGGGACGCCGCAGCCACCACAAAACGTGTTGTGCAGATCGGGTCGCAATCGGCATCGGAGCCTCAGTGGCATGCGGCGCATGAGATTGTTGCGTCGGGGAAGCTGGGACCGATTCTGTGGAGTCAGGAGAATTACCGTCCACGCGCGGCGCAGGCGCAGGTAGCGCAGGATTTCCGCGATGTGACTCCGGCGACTTTGGATTGGGACGCATTCGTGGGTTCCGCGGAGAAGCGCCCATTCACCGAAGACCGATATTTGGGATGGCGCAAGTATTGGGACTACAGCGGCGGCGTCGCGACCGATCAGCATTACGAGAAGCTGGCCGGTTTGATGGTCGCCCTCGGGGCGGAGTTCCCGGTTCGCGTGTCGGCGGCGGGCGGTGTGTATGCGCAGGATGGTCGCGAGGCGCCGGACTCGTTTGTGGTAACTTGCGAGTTTCCCAACAGCCGCACGGTGGTTCTTGCGTCGTCGGCAGCAAGCGCAGGGGAGTTGCCGGCGGTCATTCGTGGGCGTGAGGCGACGATGTACGTAGCCGAAAGCGGCCTTACCATCGAGGCCGAGTACGAATTTCGCAAGGACGTGCAAGCGCGGTTTGGCCAGGAACGGGGCATCGAGCTCCCCGCGGGCGAACGGGAAGAGCACTTCGACAATTGGGTTCGATGCATCCGTACGCGCGAGAAGTGCGTGTGTGATGAAGAGATGTCTTACAGGACGATGGTGGCTATCGGGATGGGGGTCGAGGCATTCAAGCAAGGCCGCACGCTTTATTTCGATCCGGCCACGGAGCAAGTTGTCTTAGGCCGTGCGCACCATCGCGTGGCATAACTTGGATGGAACACATATCTGAATCAGGCGATGAACAGCGCGACGCATCTTGAAATACTTCCGCAGCCCGACGACACAACATGCGGACCGACATGTCTGCATGCTGTATATCATTATTTTGGGGACGATATAGAGCTCGACCAGGTCATCAAAGAGACTCCCAGCCTGGAAGAAGGCGGCACGCTGGCATCGCTGTTGGCGGGTCATGCGTTGCGCCGGGGGTACGATGTGTCGCTCTATTCGTACAACCTGCGCATATTCGATCCGACGTGGCAGTCGCTTCCGCCGGTCGCTCTGATTGACAAGTTGGAGAGCCGGCTGCATTACTCGCGCTCGGAGAAGCGCAAGAAGGCGGTGCGCGCGTACATCGATGTATTGAAGCTTGGAGGGCGCGTCCTCTTTGAGGAGCTGACGGTAAGCCTTCTGGAGCGAATCCTCACTCAATCGACACCGGTGTTGACGGGATTGAGTTCGACGTATTTGTACCAGTGTCCGCGCGAATACGGGCCGAAGAACGAGTGGGACGATATTCGCGGGGATCCCCAAGGGCATTTTGTGGTCCTGTGCGGGTACGATTCGGATCACAGAGAAGTGCTGGTGGCCGATCCGTTGGAACCAAATCCGTTTGCGAAGGATCACTTCTATTCGGTTAGTATTGATCGGGTGCTGTGCGCTATCTTGCTGGGCGTCCTGACCTACGACGGAAACTTGCTGCTCATCGAGCCAAAGGCCAACAAGAGCTGAATGTCGGTTCTTATAGTCGTTAACAAACCCCGCAATTGGCCCCTGAAGATTTCGGGATGCGAAGTCGTTGCCGCGCGGGATTATCTGACCGACCCCAAGTACTACCGCTTGCGGGGCGCGCGGGTGTTCAATCTGTGCCGGACGTACCGGTATCAGAGCACGGGGTACTACGTGTCGTTGTTGGCGACGGCGCGAGGGCACAAGCCCCTGCCGAGCATCGAAACGATTCAGGACATCAAGACGGCAGCCATCATCCGGCTGGCATCGGACGAACTGGACGAGCTGATTCAGAACAGTCTGAAGCACATTCACTCCCACGAATTCACGCTGAGCATCTATTTCGGGCGCAACGTGGCCAAGCGTTACGATAAGTTGGCCGGGTACATTTTCCGTTTGTTCCAGTGTCCGCTAATGCGCGCCAACTTCGTGCACACGGAAGATGAAGGGTGGCAGTTGCGCAGTTTGCGCGTTATTTCCGCTAACGAGATTCCGGAGACGCATCATCCGTTCGTCATCGAACTCGCGACGGACTATTTCCGTCGGTATCGTGCTGGAACGACATGGCGTACGCAATCGCGCTATGACATCGCGATTCTCCACAGCACAACAGAATCCGATCCGCCTTCGAACGAACGCGCGCTGAACAAGTTCATCAAGGCGGCGCGGGAACTCGACATGGACGCGGAGTTGCTGGAGAAAGACGATTACGGTTCGTTGCCGCAGTACGATGCCTTGTTCATACGCGAGACGACGCTTGTTGATCACCACACCTACCGTTGGTCGCGCAGGGCATTTGCGGAGGGAATGGTGGTCATCGACGATCCGGATTCTATCGTCAAATGCGGCAACAAAGTGTATTTGACGGAACTGCTCGATCTGCACCGGGTGCGCATCCCGAAGACATTGATTGTGCACAAGGCCAATGTCGAAGACATCATTCCGAAAATAGGTCTTCCGTGCATTCTGAAAAAGCCCGACAGCTCGTTTTCGCTCGGAGTCTATAAGGCGGCGGACGAGGCAAGCCTTCACGACAAAGTCGAAGAGCTGTTGTCGGAATCGGATTTGGTGTTGGCGCAGGAGTTCTTGCCGACGCCATACGATTGGCGCGTGGGGATACTTGACGGGAAACCGCTGTATGTGTGCCGGTACTACATGGCCGAGAATCATTGGCAGATTCAACGCACGGACCAGGTCGGCAAGAAACACTACGGCAAGGTGGACACACTGCCCGTGAGCGAAGCGCCGGCGCAGGTCGTCAGCACCGCGTTGCGCGCGGCAAAACTCATCGGAAACGGATTCTACGGCGTCGATCTCAAGGAAAGCGGGCGGCGCACATACGTCATCGAGGTAAACGACAACCCCAGCGTTGAAGCCGGGTTCGAGGATCGCGTGCTGAAAGACGAATTGTACCTCAAGGTCATGGAGGTCTTTCTGCGGCGCCTTGAGAAACTCACGGAAGCAAGACCCGAAAAATGACTTCTCCCCTTTGCCTGCATTTATTCAAGGGCTATGGCGTCGAATTGGAGTACATGATCGTCGACCGCGAGACGCTTTCGATTTTGCCGATTGCCGATCGCCTGCTGGCGGCTGCCGCGGGCGAAGGCGCCGAAAGCGGTCCGGAAATATCGGTCGATCGGGGTCTCTTAAGCTGGTCGAACGAGTTGGCGCTGCACGTCGTGGAATTGAAGACGACGAATCCAGTCTCCGCGTTGGATGGCGTGTATAAGACGTTTCAGGAGCAGATTGTCGAGATAGACAGTCTGCTCCAGCCGCTGAACGCGCGGCTGATGCCGACGGCGATGCATCCGTGGATGGATCCGCTCACGGAGACGCGCCTGTGGCCTCACGAGAACATGGAGATCTACAACGCTTTTGACCGGATCTTCGGGTGTCAGGGGCACGGCTGGTCGAATCTGCAGAGCGTGCATCTTAATCTGCCGTTTGCGAACGCGGACGAGTTTGGGCGGCTTCATGCGGCGATACGCATGCTGATGCCGGTTATGCCTGCGTTGGCAGCAAGTTCGCCTGTGTTCGAACTGATGGCGGGCGAGTTTCTAGACAATCGCATGGAGGCGTACCGGGGCAACTGCGCGAAAGTGCCTTCGGTGACGGGTCGTGTGATCCCGGAGGCGGTGTTCTCGCCCGAAGCCTACGAGAGAGAGATCTTGCAGCGGATGTACCGGGACATTGCGCCGTATGATTCCGAGGGCACGTTGCAGGAGGAGTGGTTGAATGCGCGCGGAGCGATCGCGCGATTCGATCGCAACACGATCGAAATTCGCGTGCTGGACATTCAAGAATGTCCGCAGGCCGATCTGGCCATAGTGACGGCAATCGCGGACGTGTTGCGTGCATTGTGTGAAGAGCGATTCCTTTCGTACGCGGAACAGAAGACGTGGGACGTGGAACCGCTCTTTGCGATCCTGCAGGCCGCAGTTTGCGATGCGGAGTCGGCGGTGATCACGAATCGGCACTATCTGAGTGCGTTCGGATTGGATACTGCTTCAGCCACCGCCGGTGAGCTGTGGCAGCACCTGTTTGAGTCCGTGCTCACCGACGCGTCCCCCGAGGTTATGATTCCCTTGAATCGTATTGCGCAGAAGGGGTCACTAGCCCGTCGAATATTACGCGCGTTGGATGGAGATTTATCGCGGCTGCGTGTGAAAGAGGTCTATGGGAAGCTGTGCGAGTGCCTGGCGGCGGGCGAGATGTTTTAGGGGAGAGCACACGGACGAGCGCCGGACGCAGTGGAGACCTTCGGTCGTAAGAGTGGCGCGGTCAGGAGACCACGCCACAGCACGGACTGACACGGACTGACACGGACTGACACGGGCGGGCATGGGCGGGCACGGACATCCTGGAGTCAGTGGCGAGTGTTATGAAACCGGTTGCGTGTTTCCGGATTGATCTTCGAGTTCTTCGGGAGCTTCCTCATCATCCAGCGCGATAAGCGGCAAGGGCGGATTGAACCGGTGAATCAGGTCGGACATGTTCGCACGAAGGGGTACCGATTCCGCCGCGGAGACCTCTTCCAACAGGGGACGCAGAAGTTCATCCTGGCGTAGCGCGGAAGGTTCGCGTCCGGCTTCGCGAAGCGAATGGACGACGTCTCCGATGGTGATCTTGTGGATGGAGCGCGCGGGCGCGTAGGTCACCGGCTCCGTGCCGCAGCGGCGCACGAGTCCGGCATCTTCAAGCAGGTCGAGGGTCTGGTTTATCAGGCGCGTGGGGACGTTCCAGTCTTCGGCCGCTTCCGAAACGGACATACCGGGTTCGCCGGCATCGAATCGTCGGCACACTTCGACCATCGCGCGGAGTCCCACGGCTTCGCGATAGGCGTGGCTCGCGCCCGCGGCGTGGCGTTCCATCGCGAAGGTCTTTTCGTTCTGGTAGGCGAACGTCAGTTCGGCGCCGAAGAGCAGGATGATCCAACTGATGTGAATCCACATGAGCAAGAGCGGGAATAGCACGAAGCTTGAGTAGATGAGGCTGTTGCGGCTCACGCCGATCTGGAGTTCGACGTATGCCCACGAGGTGAGGCACCACATCGTGCCCGCCACGACCCCTCCGAGTAATGCGTAGCGCCACATCACCTTTGTGTTGGGCACCATCGCGTAGAGCACGGCAAAGGCAAGCCATATGACGATGTATTGAATGCCTCGAAGACCGTAGGCGAGGATTCCGAGGCGTTCTGCCAGGGGTCCGCTTGTCAGCACAGCGGTGACACTCAAGACGCCCGCCACGAGGAACGGGAGCAAGATCACGACCATCATGTAATCGCTGAAGATGCGGTACCAGGAGCGGGTGGACTTCAGGCCCCAAATTGCATTGAAAGCCGACTCAATATTCCACATGAGTCCAAACACCGTGGCAAGGACGAAGAATATGCCCAAGGTTCCCATGGCGCGCAGATCCACGCCTTGCTGAGCTCTCTGAACGATCCATGCGACGGGGTCGGCGGCTTTGTCGCTGGGTAGTTCGTTCTTCAGTTCGGGAAAGACCCACTCGACGAGCATATTGGCAACTCGTTCGTTGAGCATTTTGGCGGCTCGCTCGTTGGGGTCCAGGGTATCCGCGGACTTCTCGCCGCCGGTTTCCTGAGAAGGCAACAGTGACTGAGGTTGGGAGTCTAAAGTGGTCACAACCGGTTGAGCTCGGCTCTCTTCGAGCATGGAGACAACGAAGTTCGATATGTCGGCTCCGAGGTTCAGTTCCTGGATCACGAAGAAGATGATGGCCAAAAACGGCACTATGGAGAGCGTTGTTGTGAAAGTGAGCGCGGCGGCGCGCAGGAGCAGCGCGCCTTGGAGCAGGTTTTGCATAAGCAAAATGATGACGCGCACCTGCTTGATGATGAATCCGTGGGGAATCTGCTCGCCGGGACGGCCGATGTACCAGATATCGTGGGTAACGAACCGGCGTCCCCGTTCAAGAGAATCGAATGCGCGTTTTATGAAATCTCCCATGCGGACATGCTACACCGCGTGCGGCATCGCGGGCAAAGAAACGAGTTGACCGTACCCGCCCGCAGAGCGATACAATGCTCTTCTGACTGGCGTGGCGGGCCGTGGCCCGCGCGTCCTTAACCGGGAAAGGGAACGGAAATGCGGGGAATCCTCATTGCTTTATGCGTGCTTGGCGCTGGCTGCGCCACATTTCAGCCGAAAGCCGCGACAACTGAAATCACTTTGCCGTCAATGTTCTGCGACCACATGGTTGTGCAACAGCAGAAACCGGTCATGGTGTGGGGCAAGGCCGCACCGAAAGCGAAGGTCCAAGTAACGCTGGCCTCCAGGTCTGCCAGCGTGCGTGCTGACGAGACTGGGGCGTGGAAGGTGGCTCTGGAGCCTATGACGGCTGGAGGTCCCTACGACTTGACAATTAAGTCTCGCCGGGCAACGGCGGTCATCCACGATGTGCTCGTGGGTGAGGTGTGGGTGTGCTCGGGGCAGTCCAATATGGAATGGCCCGTTTCGCTCGTGAACAATGCCGAGAAAGAAATCGCCGAGGCCAACCATCCCGAGGTGCGATTGTTCACGGTGGCAAAGAAAGTTTCCGGCGAGCCGTTGGATGGGTGTTCGGGGTCGTGGGCATTGTGTTCGCCTGAGACGGTCAAGGATTTCTCGGCCGTGGGGTATTTTTTTGGCCGCAGGCTAAATGAGATCCTTAAAGTGCCTGTTGGCTTGATCGATTCCTCGTGGGGCGGGACGCCGGCAGAAGCGTGGACCAGCCGTCCGACCTTGGAGGCCGACCCCGATCTCGACGTCATCGTGAAGCGATGGGACGATACGATCGCGAAGTATCCGGAAGCCAAGAAGCAGTACGATGCGGCGTTGGCCGAGTGGCAGAAAGCGGCGGATGAAGCGAAAGCGAAAGGCGAGGCGGAACCGAAGAAACCGGGCGAGCCGGCAGGGCCTGCTCATCCGCACCGGACTTCGGGATTGTACAACGGCATGATCAAGCCGCTTATTCCGTATGGGATTCGGGGTGCGATCTGGTACCAGGGCGAGTCCAACGCGGGCCGGGCTTATCAGTATCGCAAGCTGTTCCCTGCGATGATTCAGGATTGGCGAAAGAATTGGGGTTCGGACGAGTTTCCATTCCTGTTTGTCCAGCTTGCCAATTTCATGGAACGAAATCCGGATGCAAATGCACCATCCGCCTGGGCCGAACTGCGCGAGGCGCAGTCGATGACCCTTTCGCTCGCGAATACGGGGCAGGCGGTCATTATCGACATCGGCGAGGCGAAGGACATTCATCCGCGGAACAAGCAAGACGTTGGTGCGCGGCTGACTCAGGCCGCATGGGAGATCGTGTATCACCTGGAAGGCGCCGTTTACTCCGGACCGACCTATGAATCCATGCGAGTCGACGGCAACAAGGTTCACGTGAAGTTCAAGAATACGTTTGGCGGTCTCATGGCCAATGGCGGAGAACCGGTACGCGGTTTTGCGGTCGCCGGTGAAGACAAGAAGTTCGTGTGGGCAAACACCAAGATCGAGGGCGATGAAGTGGTAGTCTGGGCGGACGATGTCGCGAAGCCGGTGGCGGTACGCTACGGCTGGGGCGACAATCCCGATTGTACCCTCTACAACAAGCCGGGACTTCCCGCTTCTCCCTTCCGCACCGACACGTGGCCGGGGATAACCATCGAGGCGAAATAGTCTCTATTTCTGAGACCGCGACAGGCCTCAGGGCCGATTCGCACACCGTACACCATCCGCCGCCGGACCTGTACAGGTCTGGCGGCGGCGTTGTTTAGTCTCACGGGGGCGCGAGCGCCGTAGACGTCGCATTCCAGTCATCCAGCTCTCATCACCTAGAAATTATTCCTAAATTCCAGACAATGCGTGTCCAAATTTCAGAAATTGGACATTCGGCTATCGATGCGGCTTCTATCTCGAAAGCTATTAAGTCAGTGTATATCAGTCAAATAACACCCGTTTCCATCCTCGTTAACTCTTGGCGCGAGTTTTGCTATATTAGTAACGTTGGCTGCAACTTTGTCTTGAGCTGTCTGGCTGCGTCGAACAGGGAGGGTGTGTCGTGCTTTCTTCAGAGCTACCCGATTCGCGGTTTCTACACAAACCCGGGTCCTTCGTTTGGGCCGTGCGGTTGGCCGCCATCACGAGCGCGATCGTGACGGGAACTGTGGCAATCGCCCAATCCCCCGGAGAGGTCCCTCCAAGCGCGCAAGCTTCACTCGCCCGCTTCACGACTTCGTCGCACGCCGTTCTTGAGAACAAAGGTCAGGTTGCCGATCCTGTCAAATTCTATATGCCAGGAACACGATCGGTACTGTTCTTCACTCCTTCTGAAATCGTTCTCAATGTGACGCCGATTAGAGGAAGGGCCACTGACTCTGATGAAGATAGACCGAACTCGCAGCAAGGAACCGGAGTAGGACTTGTCGTTCGCATCCAGTTTGATGGTGCAAAACTGCATCCCTCCCTGGAAGGGATCGATGAGCAGAAGGGGAAGGCCAATGTGGTTCGCCCGAACGGGGAGAACCCAGAGGCGCTGAAAGACATTCGGCGGTATGGGGGCGTTGTCTATCACGACGTCTTTCCCGGCATCGATCTGGAGTGCCGGGCGGGGAAAGATGGTCTTCAAAGGACGCTTGTGCTTGACCAGGGCGCGAAATTGGACCGCGTTCGCTTCAAGTACGATGGTGTCGAGAATATGCGGATGGGTGACGGCGGACAGCTTGAGTTGTTGACAGCCATTGGTGTGATTCAGGAGTCGCCCGTCTATGTCCGTTACAAGAGCGATCCCACAGGTATAGGTCCAGTTATGGCCCGCTATACGTTGCAGGGGGGCTCTTCGGTTGGTGTCGATATCGGTAAAGACAAGTAGGGTTGTCTTTGGCTCATCTTCTGAGTTTATGGGCGTTGCGTTCGGCCCATGATTGATAGCGGTTTCTTTGGAAGACTATGACTTTTCATCAAACGGCGGGGAGGTAGCAATGAAGCCAAAAGTACGATTGGGCAGTTGGATCATAGCACTGATTTTTTCACCGATAATCGCATACGCACAGAATCCAGACGCCCTTTCTTGGAGCACCTTCCTGGGAGGATCCGCGGAAGAAGTCAATCAGGGTATTGTGGTCGACTCTTCCGGATACGTGTGGGTCTATGGAATTACGCTTTCGACCGACTTTCCCGTGACTGCCGGCGCGTATCAGCCGACGAACCATGGAGGATCAGGCAACAATGGGTCGCCGTGGGTGGGAGATGGTTTCATCACCAAGCTCAATCCGGCGACAGGCGACGTCCTTTTCTCGACCTATCTTGGGGGTTCGGGAGACGAGGAGTTGGACAAGGTAGTAATTGACAGCTTGGGCAACATCTACTGCTTCGGCTACACGGAATCGTCGGACTTTCCGGTTACGCCGGGGGCCTTTGACACCACGATCAACGGAGGCTGGGACTGGTACATTGCCAAGCTCAACCCGACGGGAACCAGCCTCGTCTTCAGCACGTTTGTGGGCGGGTCCGGCGACGATGTGACCTGGGAGAACACCTGCCTGGGAGTGGATGGTTCCGGCAACGTGTACTTTGGCGGGCACACCACTTCAACGGACCTTCCGGTTTCCTTAGGCGCCTTTCAGACCCTTAACGCTGGGGGCAATGACGGTGCGGTGGGGAAACTGTCGCCGACGGGCAACGCGCTTTCTTATTTAACGTATGTGGGTGGGTCGTCAAACGACTTGCTTCTGGGTGGGACCCTGCTTCCATCGGGCGAAATGCTGGTCACGGGCAGAACAGACAGCACAAACTTTCCGGTAACTGGCGGAGTCTTTCAGCCCACCAGTGGCGGTGCGCGCGATGTGTATCTGACGAAGATCAATGCCGGCGGGACCGCCCTAGTCTTTTCTTCGTATCTGGGCGGAACGGGTAACGACGTAGGTTGGTCCATATTGCCCGCCTCGACCGGCGATCTGTTCTGTCTGGGCATCACGCGGAGCGCCAACTTTCCGACGACATCCGGAGCCTTTGATGAGACGTACAACGGAGTCAATGACGCGTATGTCGTGAAGATCAACTCGACGGCCACAAGTGTACTCGCGAGTACGGTCGTAGGAGGGATACAGTCCGATGGCGTCGTGGGTGGCGTCGTGGACGAAAATGACAACGTGTGGTGGGGCGGCGAGACGCGTTCAACCGCCTATCCGACGACGCGGGGTGCGTACGACGTAACATTCAACGGTGGGGACAACGACTGCTACATCTCGTGCATCAATTCGTCGCTCACATCGTTGGTGTATTCCACGTTTATTGGCGGATTTGGCGTGGACTATTCCGCGCACATTGCCGTATCCGGCGGGTTCGTGTATGCGGGCGGCACGGCGTGGTCCTCGAACTTTCCGACGACGCCGGGGGCCTACGATACAACGTTCAACGGAGACGGTGTGATTACGGGAGACACGTTCGCGCTGAAGCTTGACCCGTCCACGGCGACTCGGGACACGGACAGCGATGGCATGCCGGACTGGTGGGAGAAGAAGTATTTGCTCGATCACCTGAGCAACGATGCCGGTGCGAATCCCGATGTGGACGGACTAACCAATCTTGAGGAATTCACGGAGGATACAAACCCGGTCAAGGCCGATCCGGATGGCGACGGGTTGACAGACGGCGAGGAAATCAACACGTATGGAACAAATCCGAAGCAAAAGGACTCCGATCTGGATGGGTTGACGGACCGAGAAGAGGTGATAGACCTGGATGGTGTGGCTGGTGGTGTACAGAATCCGTTCGACCCGATGAGTCCGGACACCACGGGCGATGGCGGGTCCAATAGCGGCGATAGCGTAAGCGACGGTAGCAATGACTATGATGGAGATGGGATTGCGAACAAGGTTGAATTCCGAGACGGTACCAGTCCTATCGATAATGCTTCTTTCAAACTGCATCCGGCAAAGACACTGAGCATTACAGGTGCCACGAAGATCGTCACCGGTACCACTGGGATGGCCCCATTCCAACTTGAGTGGTCGCATGATGGCACAAAGATAGCATTCGAGGACTTCGGCCCTGATGTGCGGTATGTCGTGCCTGCCGACGGTTCGACCGCTCCCGTCAGTCTGGGTACGTGCGGATTCAAGCGGGGCATCGCGTGGGGTTATGGCGATCAATCGCTTTGGCACATCCATGATGTGTATGGAGATCGCCTTGTTGAGACTCTCCTGTCTCCGAGCGTCACTTTAAATAGTTCTGGATCGATCGCTCAGATTGGCACCCCCTCTATCACCGATCGCTCAGGGACCAATTTTATCGCGTACGCTAAGGGCGACGATTGGAACATTGAGTCATTGTCCATATCGGAACAGGGACTTCTGGAGAGCATCACCGAAAAGACACGAATCACGAATATCGCGTTCAACACGGGAGAGGGCTTTTCCGAACCGCACTTCACACCGGACGGCGATCGGGTTGCTCTCGTTTACTTCCCTTCGGACGACGGCGCGATCACACGTAGCGTGGTGACACTGACGCGCGTGCTCGATACGCTGAACGGACTTGTGACTGCACCGATAGACCTTGGCGATCCGCGACTCAAGTTCGTTGATACCACCTCCGATTACAAAGTGCAACCGGTACTTACTCCAGATGGCGAGACGGTCATCTATTCCAAAGATGTCACGGGAACATTTAATGCGTACACCTCGAATTTTGGGTCAACCAACTTCGAAATTGCCTATGCACCCGCCGACGGAAGCGGCTCGGTGACGGTGATTCCCGCCGCGGGTAATCAGGGCATCGCGCGGGTATCCAGCGGCGGTGCGCGTATCGCGTACATCGACGATTCGGCGCACGGCGCAAACGGTTCCGCGTTTGATATCTTCACAGCGCGCCTGGAGGCGGCCACGCTGGTACCGGGTGTGCCCGCGCCGGCCGATCAAAACGGCGCAGGCAACGACGGTGTAAACGATGTGGTAACCGACAATGACACGGTTGTGAGTGATGTTTCGAACACCGTTGTCGACATTCCGGCAAACACGGTCATCGACTTTCCGCCGGCGGTGCCGCAGGAGATAAGCATCAGCACACCCACGGATCCGGTTCCTCCCGAGCAATTGCCCGCAGGTGTGGACAAGATGACCATCGTACGCGACTTTGGCCCCGATGGAACGACATTCTCTCCGCCGCTGTCCGTGACCATCGCCTATACAGAAGCGGAGTTGAATGGGGCGAGCGAGGCGACGCTGACGGTATACCTGTACAACTCGGGCACATTGAAGTATGAACCCATTCCGCCAGGAGACATTCTGGCGCACGACACGGATCTGAACACGATTACCTTTAAGGTTGACCACTTCTCGCTGTATGGGATTGGCGGTCCGGTAGACACAGACGGAGACGGTACCACGGACGATATCGATACGGATGACGATAATGACGGAGTTCTGGATGGCTCCGACTCGTTCCCCCTGGATACAGACGATGACGGTATCGTCAACGACACCGATCCTGACGATGACTCCGACGGTGTGCTGGATAATAGCGATCCGAGCCTTCTAGACACAGATAACGACGGAACGGCCAATGTATCCGACACCGACGACGATGGGGATAGCATAGTGGACACGTCCGATTCGTTCCTGTTCGACAGGGACAATGACGGGCAGCGGAATGACGTGGATTCGGATGACGACGGCGACGGAATCCTGGACAGCGTTGAAGGGGTGGGCGATCCGGATGGCGACCTGATCCCGAATCTGCTAGACCTGGATTCGGACGCAGATGGATTCTCCGATTCCGAGGAGAATCTGGCTGGCTCCGATCCGTATTTGAACTCAAGTACGCCGATGGATTCGGTTCCCGTGGGCTACGCGTCAACTCTGGTAGTGCTGTTGTGCGTAGGGACTGGAGTATTCATTCGCGCACGGAGACGCAGGGGATTCCAGGCGTAGCCGAGGCGGGTTAGCGCGACAGGGTGCGGGGTGGCGGAAGGCGATAGCCTTTGCCACCCCGCAATTTTTGTGACGTAAGCGTACGGATACGCGTGCTGCCAGGCGGGTCACGCGCAACATGCTTGGCGGCGCAAAGTACTTGACATCTACGTGCAATACCGGTAAACTTCTCGTATGAGTGCAGCGCAGCCGACACGACACGAACCGTCTTCCGAGCCTGTGCAGTTGCACGTGCATGCGATGGACAATTTGCGTTTCATCCGCGAGACCATGGAGCGATCGACGTCGTTTACCGCGTTTCCCGGTTGGGGTACGGTCGCCATGGGGTGTGTGGCGTTTGCAGGCACGGGTGTTGCCTTGGTGATGTCCACGCCTGAATTGTGGCTGGCGGCATGGCTCGCGACGGCGTTTATTGCGATGGCAATTGGCGTCGTCACAATGGTCCTGAAGGCGCGCCGGATCGATGAGTCCATCTTTGCGGGCCCCGCGCGGCGATTTGCGCTGGGGATGCTCCCGACCTTGAGTTGCGGGTTGATTCTCACCGTTGTGTTTGCGCCCCTGAATCTGCATCCCCTGATGCCCCCCATGTGGCTGCTTCTCTACGGTGCAGCGGTCATGGCGGGCGGGGCCTTCAGTGTTCGAATACTTCCGGTCATGGGTGCTTTCTTCATGGCATTCGGAATTGCGGCGTTTGTGTCGCCTCCGCATTGGGGCGATGCGTGGATGGCCGCGGGGTTTGGCGGGCTCAATGTCCTTTTCGGACTGCTGATCGCGAGGAAACATGGCGGCTAGAGACAATACGGCAAAGAAAACGCGCGCGGCTTCCGGTCCCACCGAACCCGTCGAGGCGGTGGAATTTGACCGGATCATTCATGAGCGGTTGCGCCTGGCAATCGTGAGCGCGCTGGCCGTCAATACGTCAATGTCCTTTTCGGACCTCAAGCGTATTCTGAAGACCACCGACGGGAATCTGAGCGTTCATACGCGCAAGCTGGAGGACGCCGGCTATATCTCGTGCAAAAAACATTTTGAGGGGCGGGTGCCAAAGACCGAGTTCCAACTGACGGCTCTGGGGCGGAAAGCGCTCGAAAAACACCTGAGCCATATGGAAGCGCTTATTCGTCGCGTGCGAGAAGGATGAAACCCGTTCTCTTTTTTTGGGATTAAACTTTGTATTGCAAAGTAATTTACACAACGAGAGGATGCCTGATATGGGACCACGATCTACGCAACCGGGGCGCAGTTCCCTTCACGTAGCGATCATCATGGACGGGAACGGCCGTTGGGCCGAAGCGCGAGGCCTGCCTCGTTGGGAGGGGCACCGCGCAGGCGTCACATCGGTGCGCCGTATTGTGGAGGCTGCGCCCGGCCACGGCATTGACTTGCTCACGCTGTACGCCTTCTCTTCGGACAATTGGAGCCGTCCTCCTGAGGAGGTGGCAAACCTGCTGGGCCTCATCGGGGAATTCCTTGAATCCGAGCGGGCCTCGTGCATCGAACAGGGTGTTCGATTGCGTGTAATCGGATCGCGTGCGCGTCTGGGTGAGCCGTTGCGCCACGCCATAGCCGCTGCCGAGACTGCGACGCATGCGGGCCGCACGATCGAGCTTCGTATCGCCCTCGATTACTCATCCCGTGACACGATTCTTGCGGCGACACGACGGTTGGCTCGAACGCGGGGCTTGACTCGGGACGATTTCGCGCAGCGGCTCAACGGTGAAGGAACGGCGCGATGCGCCCATCGCGACGTGGACCTTCTCATCCGCACGGGCGGCGAGCAGCGGCTGAGCGACTTCCTGCTCTGGGAGTGCGCCTACGCGGAACTCTTCTTCACGCCGACGATGTGGCCGGACTTCGGCCCCGGCGATTTGGCTGCCGCAATGGCGGAGTTTCGCCGGCGGCAACGGCGGTTCGGCGCGGTGCAGGCGTTACCGATTGCCGTGGGCGCGTTGACTGAACACTGGCTTCACTAAAGACAGGGGGAATCATGGACAAGCAGCCGCTTTGGAATAGGGTGTTTCGGGTGCTCGCATGTGCGGCGGCACTCGGAGTTCTGGCCGACCTATTGTTGAAGGTGGGGCCGTGGGGGCTTAATGCAGCCTTGTGGACTGCGGCATTTGCCGTAGCCGTGTGGGTGCTGTCGCGAGATTCGGATACGATAATGCCCAAGAACCGGCGCTGGTGTGTTCCACTCATCGCCTTGTTTGGAGTGATGCTTTCATGGTGGGACGCGCCCATGCTCAAGCTTCTGAATATTGCCGTTATATTCCTTTTATGCGCGACGCTTGTTCTGCGGCCTGACGTGAAGTCACTGCTGCGCACCGGATTCCTGAACTACGCGGTGGCTCTCATAGACGGCGCTCTGGGGGTCGTTGCCGGGCTGCCGTCTATGGTTACCACTGATGTTCCGCGACAAGTCCGAGGCATTCGGAATGATATGGATGACTCACAATCAGTGCTCCTGAGGCGACACGCATGGAGTGTCTCAATTGGGATGCTGATCTCGTTCCCGCTGCTTTTGATATTCGGAGCGTTATTCACCTCTGCAGACACTGCCTTTCGTGCGTGGGTCAGCGAGATCTTCCACCTCAATTGGGAGGTGCTCATCGAGCATGCGTTTACCATTGGAATTACCTCATGGGTGACTGCGGGTTACTTGTATGCCGCATTCCTGAAACGGCAAATGGCGTCGTCGCCCGAATCGGCATTACAGGGCGTGCGTCTTGACGCCCTGGCCATTCTCATTCCATTGGGGTCGCTCATCGCCCTCTTTGGCGCGTTCATCGCGATGCAAATCCCTTATTTCTTTGGCGGAAATGCGGTTGTGCAGACGGAATCCGGGCCGAGTTATGCAACGTATGCAAGGGAAGGGTTCTTTCAATTGGTGGCCGTGGCCGCGCTGGCACTGTGTGTGTTGCTTGTGGCCGATTGGCTGGGGCGAGATGCGTCTCCCCGGGGGCGCCGCGCACTGCACAGCTTCACGGCCATACTGGTGGCGTTGGTCTTCGTTGTCATGGCGAGCGCGCTGCATCGTATGGCGCTTTACACTTCGGCGTACGGGCTCACGACATTACGGTTCTATACGACCGCGTTCATGCTGTGGCTGGCAGGGGCGTTGGCGTGGTTCTTACTGGTCGTGATAAAGGGAAGACGCGAGCGGTTTCTATTCCCCGCATTGGCGTTGGCATGCGTTTTTGTGACCGTATTCAACTTCATTAACCCTGAGCGAATCATAGTGGAGGTCAATGCGTCGCGAACCGATAGCGTGGAAGCGCTCGACATCGAGTACTTGTTACGACTCAGCAATGACGCGGCCCCGGCATTGGTTGCTCTCCTGGATCGATTGCCCGAGCGAGAACGTGAGCATCTTAGAAGTGCGCTGGTGCAACGGATTGATTTCGACCCTGAAGACGCCAGGGTGCAGTACAGCCAACGGCTGGACATCGGCGGCTGGCGCGCGTGGAGTTGGTCGCGTCAGAGGGCATATGAGGCAATCTCGCGAATCCGTTAGTGACGTTGTCCACATCCGGAAGGCCGTTAGCTCGCGTCACATGACCAGACAAAGGTCTGCATTTCGGAGATGCCACCAGGCAAATCGAGCGGCAAGATGAAAGTAATATCGTAGGTGCCGTTTGACGGGTGGTATCTGGATTGCCAACAGCCCAAATCGGACGACGACAGAACAGGTATGGTCTCACCCTCATGACGCCGGTGTAAGGAAAATGGCGTATACCGCTTGAGGTTGGTGATAGTGATGGCAAGTGGACCACAGCCGCCTTCTATGCTGAAAACGCCCTTCGCTCCATGGGTCGCGCGAAGAACGACGGGGCGGGTCGAAACGACGGTGGCGGCTTCGGCAGTGACTTTCAGCGTGCCGCCCTTGGCTTCGCGATGCACCAGGCGCCAGTCGCCGCCGTATTCGCGAAGGGCTGCGGCAAAGGCGGCGTTGGGACCGTAGTAGTCTTCGGCACGTTGCGGCAGGATGACCATTTCCACCTGGGCATCCACGAAGTCTCCGGCGTTGAGCGTTGTCAGGCCTGGTGGAGGAGACAATTCGAGAATGGCGCTCGGCACTCCCCCATCTTCAGTGCCAAAGACGGCGTAGTGCGGCAGGGGAACGTCCACGCCACCAAGCCGCGCCGACCATCGGCGCACGATCATGCCGCGGTCGGCCCAGGCCCCCTGGTCGCCCTCGGCGATAAACGGCGGCGGATTCTTCTCGTTGCCCGTGATGGCCAACCAAGGGACGTCACCGATCAGCGGCTCGTGCCGTCGACTGTATTGCTTCCCACCCATCGGCGGCGTCCACGTCTCCTGAACCCCATTTAGGTTTCCCCGCGAGATCTCTTTGAAGAGATTTGTGTTGTAGTTGTCCGCGCCGAGCTGGAAGAAGGCCAGTCGAGAAAACGAGACGGGTGCGGATACGTCATACCTTAGCGTGTACAGGGCGCGCACGCAGTCATCGCTACTCCATGACTGCGTCGTGACGTGAGACTGAAGTGCGCCGCCGGGGGTCTCCCCCGAGTATCGGACCGTGGTCAGCACCGGCCCCACGGCTTCGTATTCGGTCTTCTGCCTGCCGAGAATCTGCCGCTTCCCATCCTGCTCGAGCACGAGAAAGTCCGCGCCGCCGACATTGTGTGTCCACGACCACTTGCGCTGCGGTTCCTTGCCCATGCCCCAGACCATCAAAGGCCGGATGTCATCCACCATGGAACGATTCAGGTTGATGTCGGGGTCGTAGGTGATGCTTTCCCCAAACGAGCCGATGGCGCACTCGTCCCAAAGCTGATGGGTGCCCCATCCTTCGAGGGCGAGCTGGGCATGCGAGACGGCAAAGGTTCCTCCCCATGTTGCGTAGGCAAGCCGGAACTGGAGCGCGTATTGTGCCCGGGATCCCATGTTAAGCACCGTGACTCCATCGAACCACGGGGGTTTGCAGTGCCAGTTCTTTGAAATCTGAACCGGCAGTCCGATTGGCGCACCCGACTCATCGCACAAGACAGGGGACATCCCAGTGATTCCGAAACCGCCTCGGCGCTTGCTGAACGCGAGGGGCAGAGGGAGGGTCTTTTCGGTGGGGTTTTCGGCAGACAATTGGATGCGTTCCGTGGTCCAGATGTCGGCGTTCTCTCCAAGCATGACCTGAAACCATCCGGCGGCCGGGTCGTACGTGACGAGGAGGTCCTGTGTGTACGGGGCAATCCCCGTTGCGCGCACACGCAGCGAATCCGCATCCGGAAGCTGCGAGTCCCTGGAGAGGAGGGCAAGGGAAACCGTCGCCGTCTCGCCGGGATTCAGCGAAACGAGACTGCTTTCCAGGAAGGTTTCGGCCCCTTCCTCACGCATCGACTGCGCTTCCGGCAACAGGTTTACGGCTGTCAGCGGCATGCCCGCAGTTCCTGGCGCATACCGGGCGGCAACCGCAACGTCGGCGAGGGAAGATTCCGCCGACAGTCGAAAGGTGAGCCGTGCGTGGTCTGGCCAGCAGAATGCGATCAGGTCGGCTCTTGTGTTTTCGAGGTCCTTTCCGTCGGCCGATCGAAGCGTAATGTCTCGCACTTCCACATTGACCACAAACTTGCCCATGCGCTGGATCAGGACTGATTCGGGCCGGGGGGCTCCTGCGGCCACCTGGTAGATCTTGCCGTCAATACGAACTTCAAAGCGGACCGGGGTAGCGGGGAGAGGATCCAGGATAGCGTGATTGCCCTGATGGGCCGCCTGTTGCGCGGGTAAAGTCGAGTCGATGTTCCCCGCCTTTTCAATGCAGGCCCGCGACGCATTCAGAAGAAGGGCGTACCGCATACCCTGCACGGCAAACACGATGTCACCCTGAGGATCCCGGTTGCGCCATCCGTAGGGATAGAAGCCGAACACATAATCGTCGGCGTGGGCGGCAAGCTGTGAGAATTCGGGATTTGAGTACGCGGGGATGGATGGAATCCCAAGAAGGATGCACAGTGCGAATGCACGCAACCAAGAATGCATCGGATTTTCCTCAAGCTGCCAGATCATGAGAGGTTGGCGCAGGGCGAAGTGTAGCACATTGCTGCGGGCAGCCGGAGAAGCCGGGCACACCAGAGGCACATCCAAGCGCGACGCGGAACTCAGGTGCGGTACCTGTGCGAGAACGCGCCGGGAATCGGCTGCTACAAGGCCTCAGCCACCGTGTGCAGCACAAGCAGCATCGCAAACAGCAGGATGAAGATGAGCAGGTGTCGAGCAGTCACGCCGGCCATCATAGCCAGTCTCCTTACGCGGTGCGGTCCAGGCGATACAACGTGAAGCGAGTCGCTTCGTTCAATCAGACGATCTTCGACGCCTGTGTATTCATCTATCCGCGAAAGGTCTGTCAAGTTCCCGGAAGCCGCAAAACAGTCCCGGGCGCGATGGGTTGGCGTTGTTCGGCGGAGGCAACCGCCGCAAAACAGAGCGCGAGGCTACGCAGGTTGTGCCGGGCGCTGTTGTAGGGCTCGCGATTTTCCTCGATGGCGCACAGCAGTTCGGTCATGGTTCCATGGAATCCGTTGGTAAACCAGTCGCCTTCAAGCGTGGGGGTCGCGATACCGTCGGCGGTCTGCAGTGTGACCGTCTGGGTGTTCAGATCGGGGCCGAAGCTGACAAGAGTGCCTTTCGTGCCGACGACCACGCTTCGGTCTTCCGCGCCATGGCGCGTATCTGCGTCGAATGACAACGACACTAAAGCCCCGTCGTACTCAATTTGGACCTGCGCCAGCAGATAGGGCTTGGCTCTCTGGGCAGGTGAATGGGCCGTGGAAGCAAAAATGGATAGAGGTTTTCGGTCACCCATAAAGCAGGTCACGATGTCGAACCAATGGATGGCAAAGTCGTAGAGGATGAGGTGTTTCACGTCGTTGAACGGGGTGTCGGCGGTCCAGTTGTGGTCCCAACGAAGGGCAAGGTGAATTGCGGTCACGTCGCCGATCAGCCCCGCGTCTACGGCGTGGCGCATGTAGCTGAAGTGCGGCGCCCAGCGTCCGTTCTGATTCACCGCGAGCTTACGCCCGCATTCTTCCGCCAAACCGACAAGACGGCGGCCTTCGTCAATATCCGTCACAAAGGGCTTCTGACTTAACACATGCTTACCCGCGCGCAGCGCGTCGGTGATAATCGCCGTGCGCTCAGAAGGATGTGTGGTTATGTCGACGACATCGACATCCGATCGCGCCAGCACTTCACGGTAGTCCGTAGTGCATATTCCGTCGGGGTAGTGCTCGTTACGCAATTCGTCCGCGCGCGCGGCGGCGATATCGCACAGGGCTGCAACGCGATAGCCGGCCTTGCGGTAGGCGCGAAGATGGTAGGGGGCGATTCCGCCGCAGCCGATCAATCCGATGACCGGCCGGTAACCTTCAGGGTCGCGGGGCAGATACGGCAAGTCCGGCGCGGCGACTACAGGTACATCTTGTTCGGCACGGCATTCTCGGTCTTGTGACATACGCGTCACTCCACCAAGGGAACGGTGCGCTTTTCGCGAGCGCTCAGGACGGCGGAATCCACAAGTTGCTGGCCGATGCGCGATACCGCGGGCGCGAGCGGTCCATCGAGTTCAATGTCGTTTTCGATGCAGTGGATAACGGTCTGTATGGGATCTTGGAATGGCGCGGCCAGGTGATCGACTGGCACGTCGCGGCCTTCGGGGCATTCGGCGCGTTGCAGGCGAATGGTTTGATCGTAGTCGTAGCTGCCGATGGTACCTTCGGTGCCCACGATTACGAAGCCACATTTCGGTTGTGGTTGGTGGGTCCAGGGATCGGTGAACGTGCCCCAGCGCGTCTCGAATTTCGAGAGGCCGTGCGCATAACGGGCGACGGTTACACTGTGCTCGTCGACTTCCAACCCGTGAGGTTCGTCTACGACACAAGTGACTTCGATGGGCTTGCGACCGCCTTGAAACCAGGTGCCGAGGGTGACGCCGTAGCCGAGGTAGTCCAGGAGCGATCCGCCTCCGTGGCCCTTCTTGTAGAACCAGCTCGACGGTTTCTGGCGAATCACTTCCTCGGCGCTGACCTCCACCTTGTCGGCGACGTGCCAGAGCGGGCCACGATTTCCGTTGTAGTAGTGGACTTCCAGCACTTCGCCGATAACGCCCTCATCAATGAGGCGTTTTGTGGTTCGGTGTGAAGGCCGCCACACCATCGGCCAATTGATGGCGAGCAGTTTGCCGGTGGGCGCTACCGCATCCACCATGCGGTCAGCTTCGGCCAGCGAAGCGGCGAATGGTTTTTCAATGATGATGTGCACGCCGTACTCGGCGACCTTCTCCGTCCATTCGCCGTGCCGCGCTGTCGCGGGACACAGCATCACAATGTCGGGTTTCGTCGTCTCGATGCACGCGCGGTAATCGGTGAAGACACGATCGGAAGGGATGCCGAGACTCTGGATCGTCTGCTGCATGCGCCCGGTCTCTTCGTGGCATATTCCGACTATCTCGACGTGCGGGTGCGCCTTCGCCATGCGAAGGTTGTCGCCCATGTGCATGTGATCGAAGTTGATTCCTGCAATGCGCCAGCGTTTCATACTTGTTCAAGCCTCAATCAAGTTGTAGCGTTTATTCTATTTTTGAAGATTTCTGTATATTGTGCCTTGCGCAAAGCAGTTGCACGTTTGCAGCGGATACTGAAGTCCCTCCCTTGGAATATGGGATAATATGATCAAAGTGCAGTTCATCATCTGAACCGCACATTACACATTTACCCTTGTCTCGCTTCCAGACTTCCAGCTTAACGGCTGTAGGGATAATGCGTTGCCTTCCCTTCAAACTTTCTTTTTTGGTGAAACCGCGGTCTGGTTCTTCGATTGCTTTGAGGCGAAACTTGAACACATTACGATGCCCGTCGTGCTCTATATCAGCATCCTCGAGCCGAAACACTCCGTTATACGACCAGATCCCTTGCCGTAGCTTTTCATACACCCTTACAAAGTGATCTTCACCCACGCCCTGCATAGAGGCTTTCGCTGCCTCATAGAATTTGCCATTCTCTGTCAGTCTTCCCGAAGCTGTGTAGTATGGCTGGTCACATCTTTTTGGGTCAGTCTCTGAGTTCGAGCGTGGAACATCGTGCCCTTCGTATATCAGTACAGCCCCAGAGTCCTCATAACGGTCTTTATATGGAGCATTAGGTTGAACCGACATAAGGATCACTGAGTAGCCATCTTTCAATCGAAAGTTCATTCCCCGCTGTAGGCTCATGCCTTCTCTTCGACACATTTCAAGATACGAGATGATCTCATTCTCAACCATGAATGGTGTAGTTCTCCGTGACGAGTTCTCAAATGACTCCGCGATCATTCAATTGTGCGACAGACGATGGAGTATAGCCAAGCCCGAAAAGAACTTCTTCTGTATGTTCACCCAACCTTGGCGGGGGCCTTCGCACGGTGCCGGGTGTGCCCGATAGCTTGATGGGAATTCCAAGCTGATGGATTTCGCCTTCTGTGGGATGCTGCGTTGTTGTGAACATCTGCCGGTGTTGAACGTGCGGGTCCTTCATGGCCTCGTCGATGAGATTCGAAGGCCCGACGCAGACGTTCTTGTCGGCGAAATATGCCACCCATTCCGCACGCGTGTTGGCTCGGAACAGACCGCATAGGTCTTCGTATATCGCGGCAGCGTCTTCCAGGGAGAACTGCTTTTCGACGTACTCCGGACGCGCGAGGGCTGCGCAAAGGTTCGCCCAGAAGTGCGGCTCAAGGCAGCCGACTGTGAGGTTACCGTCTGATGCGGGATACACGGCGTAGCATGGGAACTGACCCAGCAGGACGTGCTCACCGCCGCGAGGGCTCGTACCGAATCCGAATTGCCATGCGGCAAACAATGACAGCCAGTACACGACGCCGTCGGTCATGGAAATATCGATGAACTGCCCTTTTCCAGATACGCGGCGCGCGTGCAGCGCCGCCAGAATGCCGATAGCAGCCATCTGTGCGCCGCCGCCGATGTCGGCAACGGTCAGGCCTGGCGGCAGAGGCGTATCGCCTTTTCGAGCGGACAATTCCAGCGCTCCCGCGATGCCCATATAGTTGATGTCGTGGCCGGGCAGATGCGCGTAGGGACCGTCTTGGCCATAGCCAGTGATGGCGCAATAAATGAGGCCCGGATTGACTCGACTCAGATTCTCGTATCCGACGCCGAGGCGGTCCATTACCCCAGGCCGGTTGCCTTCGACCAGCACGTCAGCGTGACGAACCAACTCGCGCAGGATGTCGCATCCGGCTTCGGTCTTTAGGTTGAGCGTCATGCTGCGCTTGTTGCGGTTGAGCACGAGATGCATGTAGCTCTCGTTTTGCGCAAACGGCGGCATGGTACGGATGTAGTCGCCACGGCCCGGCTCCTCGACCTTGATTACGTCCGCGCCGAGGTCGCCCAGCAGCATGGTGCACAGGCCGCCCGGCAAGAGCCGGGTGCAGTCGATGACCTTGATGTCGGAAAGGGCGTTAGGCATGCACAGTCCATTCCCACGTGGCGAGCGAATCGAATGAACGCACTTTCATTTCACATCACTTTCGGCGACGGACAGTGGTCGTCTTGGGGAGTAATCGACGTACATGTCTTCTCACCCGCCGCGCAGTAGCAACAACCACACGTGCATCACGTAGCGGAATCGGGTCGTAGTCGCCGGGGTAGCGGGTCGCCGTCGCGAAGTCCGTCAACCGCTCCTGTTCCACTGCGCTCAAATCAGGACGATCCGTTCTCGGCACCAGCGCCACCAACTCTTCAATATTGTGTACGCGAGGAAAGTGAATGCCTCTATACACCAGAAATGCCTTGAGATACTTCTCGACGCACTGCTGGGCGTGAAAACAAACCGCATCTGTGGGACAGTCTTCACGCAACTTGAGCGTATGAACAGCTGTCGTCAAGTCATTTTCGGCTTTCTGGACCCACTCGCGCACGACAGCGAGGTGAAGCTCACTGCCTGGCATAGAGGACAATTCCTTCGCGGGCTGCTGGTTCTTCTAGCGTACCAGCGATATCCTTGCGCCACACGAACTCCTCGGGAGCCGTAACGATGATGTCCTTTGGCACACGGATATCGTGGAGAGCCATGCGAATCTCAAGTTGCCGCTCTCTCTTGGAACCCGGCACATCAACCACAACCATGAGGTCCACGTCACTATCGGGACCGGGATTCCCACGCGCATGAGAGCCAAACAGGATTATCCGTTCTGGGTCGAACTTGCGGACTATACGTTGCACCATTTGCCTAATGAGTGCATCACCGGACTCACTTGTCTCTTTCCTTTTCATGCAATCAACCCCTTGGAATTGAGGATAGCATAGCACGCTCGATTCCCCCATTCCTTCCATAGCGTGCGTTATTTCAACGCATGCGAGTGAATCACGCAGTCAGTTCCAGGGAGTTCTCCTCCGCGTTTCAGGCTCGGCGGGAATGGTTCTTCGTCGTGGGCGATGATGCCTTCTTCGATCCACGTATGCGTACCGTCGAGCACGCTGAGCGCGGTCCGATATTTTGCTGCGTCGTCGTTGTGCCAAAGGTCGTGGAACAGATGACGCACCTTGCGGCGAGCGGTTTTGCAGAACATGTCCGCAAGGGAGACGGCATTCTGCGCGTCCGCGTGGCCTTCTTTGAGGAGCGTTTGTGCGCGAACCACGGAGGCCGACATGGCAAAGAGTTCCATGGCGATGTCCACGATTCGAAAGAGGAATGCTTGCTTGTGTTGGAGCTTGCCTTGATAGACCATCATGCCGTGGAAGATCTGTCTCGCCATCTTGCGGCTGTTGCGTTCGATGAAACGCAAATGCGTCGCGAGGGCGTCATATTCGGCGTAGCGCGGCCAATGTCCCCAGCCGAGCCACCGTGAGGGATACCACGCCGCGTAGAAGGTAGCGGCTTTGGGCAATGCGGCGAGCTTCGTTGAAAGCGATGCCTCGGGATCGACCATGGCGCCGGCGATCTGGAGGTGCTTGTCCACGGCCTCACGCGCAATGAAGAGGTGCATGATTTCGCTTGCGCCTTCGAAGACTTTCGTGATACGCGAGTCGCGCATCATGCGTTCAACGGGTATGGGTTCTTCGCCGCGTTGCGCGAGGGAACGTTCAGTCTCGTATCCCCGTCCGCCGCGGATCTGGAAGGTGTTATCCACGATCTCCCAATTGCGGCAGGTGTTCCATTCTTTTGCGGCGGCCGCTTCGAGCCGGATGTCGTATGTGCCGCGCACGGCCATTTCGGCGGCGAGATAGGCAATCGCTTCCATCGCGAACACAGTCGTTGTCATATCGGCGATCATGTGTGAGATTGCTTCGTGTTTGCCGATGGGTTTGCCCCACTGCACGCGTTCGCCCGCCCAGCGGCGGCAGATTTCAATGCATTTCTTCGCCGTACCGACCGCACCCGAGGGCACCGACAAGCGCCCCACGTTGAGCACGGTAAGCGCGATCTTGAGTCCTTTGCCTTCGCCGCCGACGAGGTTCTCTTTCGGTACGCGCACGTTGTTGAAGCGGATTACACCGTTTGCCAGCGCGCGTAATCCCATGAAGTGGCAGCGGTGCTCGACGGTCACCCCCTCCCACTCTGTCTCCACGACGAATGCGCTGATCTTCTTCGTATCAGGGTGACGCGCCATGACGATGAGCAGTTTCGCGAGGGTCCCGTTGGTGCACCAGAGCTTGAGGCCGTTGAGGATGTACGCGTCGCCGTCTGGGGTGATCTGCGCCGTGGTGGCGAGACGCGCGGGGTCCGAGCCAACGTCGGGTTCCGTCAGCGCAAACGCAGAGATGTCACCCGCCGCGCAACGCGTCAGGTATTTCTGCTTCTGCTCGGGTGTTCCGAATTGCTTAATGGTTTCCGGCACACCGACCGATTGGTGTGGCGATAACAGGCCGAGCAAATTGCCCTCGTAACTCGCAAGCAGTTCCATCAACTTGCACCACTCGACTTTGTCGAGTCCGTGGCCGCCGTAGTCTTTGGGTACAAGCAAACCGAAGGCGCGCATGGCGGCAAGCTTGTCGAGCACGCGTTTTGGGTATTCGCCGGTCTCGTCGATTTCGGTTGCGTCGACTTCTTCGATCAGGAATCGCTTGAACGCGTCGAACGTGGTTTGGAATTCGGGGCGGAACGCACGGGTTGGATACGGCGGCAATAAGTCCGGCCGGAAGTTGCCCAAGAAAAGTTCGCGCAGGAAACTGGGCTGTCTCCATTCCGTTTGCCGGGACGCTTCGGCGACTTTGCGGGACTCCAACTCGCTGACATGCTGACTCATGACAGGTCTCCCACATTCAGCCTTCACACAGGACAGTGTTATTATCGGAGGGCGGGCACGGGTTTGCAAGCGCGTGTTTCGCGCGGAAGACATGGACGGATGGGACGAATGCTCCGCATGCGATGAGTGTCTTGATGCGATTACCGCTATAGAGACGCACATAGAGTGGCGATCTAAGGGCTCTGCCATTGGGCCTCTGCATAGTCTTGACTCACCTGCCGGGACTTGACAGGATACAGCGCTGTCCAAATCTCAATCGGGAGTCCCCTCCATGCGTAAACTCCTTATTGCTGTAACCATCATTCTTGTCCTCGCCGCAGGTGTGTACGCGTTTGCGGGGAGCAGCGAACCTTCTCGCGCGGAACTCATTGCGAAAGGTAAGACGTACAGCGTGCATATCCTCAGGGATACGTGGGGCGTGCCGCACGTCTTTGGCAAAACAGACGCGGACACGGCGTATGGGCTAGGGTATGCACATTGCGAAGACGACATGCCCACGATCATGGAGGCGTTGCTGACATCGCGAGGCAAGCTGGCATCGATTAAGGGGAAGGACTCCGCGCCGATTGACTACATGGTGGCGTTGATGCGCGTGTGGCCGACGGTCAACGCGAAGTACGAATCGGATCTTTCACCGGAGACTCGCGCCGTGTGCGAGGCGTATGCGGATGGCGTCAATCATTATGCGGCGCTGCATCCCAGTGAAGTCCCGCGCGGCGTGTTGCCGATTACGGGGAAGGACGTCGTTGCCGGGTTTGTGTTCAAGGCGCCGTTCTTCTTTGGCGTGGAGAAGGCGGTGAAGGAACTGTTCGGCGACACGCGCCGTCACGAAGTTTCAGAGAAGAATCCTGCCCAGGCTGCGCGCTTGTATCTGACTGACGATTTGCCCGTGGGATCCAATACGTTTGCGGTGAGCCCAAAACGCTCCGCGGATGGCAGCACGTTCATCAACATCAATTCGCATCAGCCGTGGGAAGGGCCGGTCGCATGGTATGAAGCGCACCTGCACAGCGAAGAAGGCTGGAACGCAGTCGGCGGTGTGTTTCCGGGCACCCCGGTCGTGTTGCATGGGCACAACGAGAATCTAGGCTGGGCACACACGGTCAATAAACCCGATCTCGTGGACATCTTCGTATTGGAGATGAATCCCGCCAATCCAAACCAGTACAAGTTCGATGGACAGTGGCGCGACTTAGAAGTCGCGAAGGCTCCCATCACAGTGAAGCTCTGGGGGCCGATTTCGTGGACGTTTAAGCGCGAGATTCTCTGGTCTGTGTATGGACCTACGGTGCGTCAGAAGCACGGCGTATATGCGATTCGGTATGCGGGCATGGGCGACATCCGCGCGGTGGAGCAGTGGTACCGGATGGACAAAGCCCGAAACATCGCTGAATGGAAGGACGCCATGCGTATGCAGGCAATTCCGTCGTTCAACTGCGCCTACGCGGACCGCGAAGGCAACATTCTCTACGTGTACAACGCGCGCTTTCCGAAGCGGGCGGAAGGTTACGATTGGCGCAAGTATCTTCCGGGAACCACATCGGATACGTTGTGGACGGAGTACCTGCCGTGGGACGCGGATCCGCGCGTGGAGAATCCTGCGTCAGGCTTTGTGCAGAACTGCAACAGCACGCCGTTTCGCACGACGCTGGATCCTGAGAATCCCAAGCCGGAGGATTATTCGGCAACGCTCGGCATTGAGACGCACATGTCGAACCGGGCATTGCGGGCGTTTGAGTTGTTGAGCGCCGACCCTTCGATCACGGAAGAAGAGTTCTATGCATACAAGTACGACATGGCGTACTCCAAGGACTCTGAAATCGCCAAGATGTGGGAGAAGCTGAAGGCCGCGAAGTCCGATGACGCGCTCACCAATGAGGCACTCGACGTCGTGCGAAAGTGGGACTTGAACACCAACCCCGAGAACACAGCTGCCGCAATTACACTGCTGACCATCAGCCCGGGTTCGGATAATGAAACGCAGAGCGGAGACATTGACGAAGCTCTGGCGCTGTTGAAGGGCAATGCGCAGGCACTGAAAGATCATTTTGGAAAGATCGACGTGCCGTGGAGCGAAGTGAATCGCCTGCACCGCGGCAAGGTCAATGTAGGTCTCGGCGGCGGGCCAGACGTGTTGCACGCGGTGTACGGTTTTCGCGTCAGTGACGGAAAGCTGGAAGGCCTTGAAAACGGCCAAGTTCACGGACGGGCAGGAGACTGTTACGTGTTGATTGCTGCATGGGACAAAGAGGGCAAGGTACACTCACGCAGTATTCACCAGTACGGCAGCGCCACGAGCCGTCCGGAGTCGCCACATTACGCGGATCAAGTGCCGCTGTTCATTGCGCGCCAGACCAAACCCGTGTGGTTTGACGAGGCGGCTATCCGGGCGAACCTGGAGCGAGAGTATCGTCCGGGTGAAGAAATCGGCGGGACACGTGAGACACCATTGAAATCCAGCATGTAAGTCCTTTACAAGGTGAGACTGTAATCGCAGAGAGCACTCAAGCCAGGACATTGCCGGGGGAAAGGTGGAATCCACAGGGCCGCGAATACGCGAATTGGATGGGATTCGAGGGATTGCGGCCATGGGCGTTGTGCTGCACCACTACTCCACGCATCTTGGAGGTGATCCGTTTCGTTCGATCCTCGCCCCGATTTATAAGGGCGGATTTCTGTTTGTACCCCTGTTCTTCGTGCTTTCGGGGTACATTCTCGCTCAGATCTACGCGGTCGAAGGGCGCTATCCGACGTTTCGAAGCGCTGTAGTCTCCCGCATTGCGCGTCTCTATCCACTGCATATATTGACATTGGTTGTCGTTGGCGCGCTGCAGAAGCTTCACGTAATCCTGACTGGGTACGTGTTCATGTACCCTTACAATGACCTTTGGCATCTGTTTCTCAATGTTCTAATGCTGAACGATTCAGGGCTTCAGACCGGTTATTCATTTAATGGCCCAGCCTGGTCCATTTCGACGGAATTCATCGTCAATGTGGTCTTTCTGGGTCTCGCTCTTGCGCATCCTCGCCGCTATATCTGGGTCGGTTGCGGACTGGTCCTGTTTGCCGCCGCGATGGACGCTAGTCTCGGGTGGAGCGGAGAACAGCCGAGCCTGCGATCACTCCAGGGTCTACTCTCTTGCTTCTTGTGCTTTGGAATGGGTCTGCTGGCACGAGCCGCCCAGGATTGGCTTCCGTCGCTACGGTTGAACACAAGGATTTCGGACATCTTGTTCCTTGCCATCTGCGGATTGTGCGCATACTTGTTTCGCATACCCGAATCTCGCCTGGCGTTCTACGTACTGGCGGTCGTGTGCTTTCCAGCTCTTGTGCTACTGGGGCTTCGGACGCGGATCGCGGGGAGCATTCTGAGACTACGGACACTGCGCTTTCTCGGGGACATTTCTTTTTCACTCTACCTTGTGCACTTTCCATTGGAACTTATGCTGTTGACAGGCACGGCCGCAACCGGAATCGTGATCCCGTATGACAGTCCTTTTGTGCTCGCCGTCTACAGTGGAATTTGCATGGCCGTTTCGTGGTTTACCTGGAAGCGGTTCGAAATGCCCATGCGTGTCTATGTGAAGAGAGTCCTGAGCTAAGACGTGTGCGGCGATGCCAGTAGGTACTTTAACGTCGTAACCGGTTAGATGTGCTTGAGTGCCGCTCACCCAAACGGCATTATGAATCCGATTGTTTGGCCTGTATCAGAGGCGGACACGGGCCACAACCTTACCCGGAGACCATTCATGACATTCCGTTCCAATACGGCATCCATTCGCGATTTTGGCAATGCGATTAACGCGCTCTCGATAGGCTTCATCCATTCGCAAGTCCTGTTTACGGCGCATCGTGCAAATGTGTTCGCGCAGTTGGAGGAACCGCGCACGGCTGAGGAAGTCGCGCGCGTCATACATGCGGACCTGCGCGGCACGCGCATCCTTCTGGATGCTTTGGTTGCTTTGAAGCTCGTTGAGAAATCGAATGGTACGTACACGAACGGACCGGCGGCATCGGCATGTCTTGTTCCTGGCAAGGCGCATTACCAGGGAAACATTCTGGACCACAACGCGAATTATTGGGACGCATCTGCGCGTTTGATTGATTCGGTGCGCGCCGGCAAGTCCGCGGCCGGAACGACCATGCGGCGTTCCGGAGACGAGTTGAGGGCGTTTATACTGGGTATGCGCGACATCGGGGTCACCAGCGCGCACGAGATTTTGGCAGCGCTTGATTTGTCACGCTACCGCCACGTGCTTGACTTGGGCGGCGGACCCGCGACGTACTCTATTGCCTTTCTGAAAGCGCATCCGCAGATGCGCGCAACGGAGTTTGACCGGCCCGAAGTGATTGAAATCGCGCGCGAACAAGTGGCGGAAGCGCGCGTCGCAGATCGCTTTTCGTTTCTGGCCGGCGATATTGCGACAGACACGTATGGATCTGGATACGATCTGATTCTGGTTTCGAACATTATCCACAGCTTCAGTCCGGATGGTAATCGCGCGATCGTGCGCAAATGCTTCGATGCGCTGGAGAGCGGCGGCACGCTCATCATCAAAGACTTCCTCGTCGATAACGACCGTTCGGGACCGGCATTCAGCCTTATCTTTGCGCTACGCATGCTGCTCATGACGGACGAAGGAGACACGTACACCTTCGACGAAGTAGCGTCGTGGACGAAGGAAGCGGGATTTGCAGACGGCAAGGTAGTCGATCTAACGCCACAGACGCGGTTGTGGATCGTCGATAAGCCGTAAGTGATGAAGAGACGCCACGCCAGGTAGTGCCGTGCGCGGCGTCCGTCAGATTGATAACACGAAGTAACGGGTACTACATGGTTGCGCCGAGGCGTTCCTGGAGTGCTTTGGTAGTCCGGCCGAAGACCGTTTCGGGGTCGCCTTCGGCGGAGATGGTGCACAGCAGTCCCTTCTTGTCGTAGTACTCGGCGAGCGGAGCGGTGCTTTCGGCGTAGGCCTGCAGGCGCGTGCGGATGGACTCGGCCTGGTCGTCGTCGCGCTGGTAGAGTTCGCCGCCGCACTTGTCGCACACGCCTTCGACCTTCGGTGGCTTACCCTCGATATGGAACGTCGTCTTGCAGGAACGGCACGTGCGGCGTCCGCTGAGACGCTTCACGACATCCTCAATGGGCAGCGTGTAGTTGAGTACCGCGTCCAACTCTACATCGAGATCGGCAAGCATCTCTCCAAGCGCCTCGGCTTGGTGTACGGTGCGCGGAAATCCGTCGAGCAGGAAACCGAAGCGGCAGGATAGGCAGTGGCTACGTTCGCGCACCATCTCGATGACGGTATCGTCCGAGACCAGTTTACCCGCGCGCATGCTCTCCATGGCTTCCTTGAGGGCGGCGCTGAGGGAGTCGGCTCCGTCGCACGAGGCGGCGCGGAAGACGTCGCCGGTGGACAACTGACACGCATGCAGCCGTTCGCTGATGAGTTCGGCTTGGGTCCCTTTGCCGACGCCAGGGGCTCCAAGCAGAACCATCCGGTAGGGGCGCTGCGGCGCAATATCGGTACGTGCGCAAACGGAACCGCCCGCTTTCAACCAGGCGGCCCTGTCTCCTTGATTACTCATGATCTCTATCTCCTGTTCAAACATGTTGGATGCGATTGAAACCGTGCTAAGCAGATTCCTTTTCCACCGGCACGGAGTAATTCTCTTCCCACAGGTGCGTCTTGGTTTCGTTGACGATGACGGACGTGAGCAGCAGTAGCGCCACGAGATTGGGAATGGCCATACACGCATTGGCAACGTCCGCAAAATCCCAGACTACCTTGAGCTTGACGACGGACCCGACCATGACTGCGGCGACCCAGGCCAGCCGATACGGGAGGATTGCCCGCGATCCGAACAAATACTCGCAGGCTTTCTCGCCGTAGTACGACCATCCCAGGATTGTCGAGAAAACGAAGGTCAGCAAACCGAAGCTGAGAATCGCGGGCCCCAATGTGTGCACGTGGGCAAACGCTGACTTGGTGAGGGCTGCGCCGTTGAGGTTGCCCTGCCAGTCGCCGGAATTCACGATGACGAGACCAGTCATCAGGCAGACGACGACCGTGTCCCAGAAGGTGCCGGTTGACGATACGAGAGCCTGGCGCACAGGGTTGGGTGTCTGGGCGGCGGCGGCAACGATGGGTGCGCTACCCAAGCCGGATTCGTTCGAGAAGAGACCGCGCGAAATGCCCATGCGCATCGCTTGTATGATGCCTGCGCCCGCAAATCCACCCACGGCGGCATGGCCGGTGAACGCGCTCTTAATGATCAGCGCGATGGTGTCGGGAAGCGTGGAGGAATGAATGGTCAGGAGGACGATGCAGCCGATTACGTAACCGATGGCCATGAATGGCACGAGTCTCTCGCACACGCGCGCGATGGAACGTATTCCGCCGAGAATCACAACCGCGGTGAGGATTGTCATCACCAAACCGGTGATCCACGGAGAGACCTTAAAGGTCTCCGAAACCAGATCCGATACAGAATTCGCTTGAACCATGTTGCCGATTCCGAACGAGGCAATGACGGTAAAGGCGGCGAATACTATTCCAAGCCATTTCCAGCCCAGTCCACGTTCCAAGGCATACATGGGGCCGCCGGCCATCTCACCCTTAGCGGTCTTAACACGGTATTTCACCGAGAGTACGGCTTCGGCGTACTTGGTGGCGATGCCGAAGACACCGGTTAGCCACATCCACAAGACGGCGCCGGGTCCGCCAACGGCGATGGCAGTCGCAACGCCGACGATGTTGCCGGTGCCAATAGTCGCGGCTAACGCGGTTGTCAGCGCGCCAAAATGGCTGATGTCTCCGGCTTCTCCGGGCGTGCGCTCAAAAGAGAGCCTGATCGCCTTAAAGATATAGCGTTGGATGAACCGCAACCGGAAGGTCAGGTAAAGATGGGTGCCGAAAAGCAGGATTAGCATCGGCGGGCCCCACACGATCCCGCTGAGCCAACCTAAGAATGCCTCGATAGTAGCCATGAATACCCCCTTGGGATTGGCGTGGCGATCCCCAACCCAGGCGCTCGCCAGAGGTGACAAGCATAGCCCGCAATTTGCGCCAGCGCAACTCAGCTTCCAGGCGAGGGCAAGTTCGGACCTTCCGGGCATCAGCACGGTGCGGGATCGATTTCGGGCACCTACAAGATACGGAAGGGGCGATTAGAAAAACCCCAAATTATGGACGATTGTCAATTGACAACCTCTATATATTGTGGTATCTTGCCTGCTAGACAAAACCAGTCCCTACCGGTGGGATGGCCGGTCCGGATTGGGGGGCTATTTTGAACTATATCATTCTATTTCAACAGGTTAGCTTACTCGCGAGCAGGGGACTGGGAATATGACTGAAGACACCGTCCTCGAACTTGGCCGCAATGCCATGTACATCACCCTCTTGGTGTCGGCGCCGATGCTGCTTTCCGGGATGGTGGTGGGGCTAATCATCAGCATTTTTCAGTCGGTAACGCAGATACAGGAAATCACTCTCACGTTCGTACCAAAGATCGTGGTGGTGATGGCGGCCTTTGTGCTGTTCATGCCATGGATGGTGGGTATGTTGTTGGGCTATGTGGAGCCGATCTTCGGCGGGTTTATGTCCATAGTGAGATGACGATTCGCGGTCCGGCCTTGGGGTGAGGACCGTGTGAATCGGGATGACACGATCGCATGGTATTCGAGGTTGAGGTTTTCAAAGTCTTCCTCCTGGTCGTGGTGCGCTTCAGCGGGCTCATCATGACAGCGCCGGTTATTGGCTCGCGCAATTTTCCAACCACGGCGAAGATTGGCTTGGTTGGCCTGACGGCAATGTTGATTACTCCGGCAATCGGGCGGTTGGATACGCCGATTCCGGATGATGCCGTGGGGTTTGCGTTGTACGGAATGGGAGAATTGCTGATTGGGATCGTCATTGGGTTCGTCATGACGCTGACGTTCGCGGCGATTCAAGTGGCGGGACAAATTCTGGACATGATGAGCGGATTCTCGTTAATCAACGTGTTCAATCCGGCCCTGGAGACACAGGTACCCATCTTCGGCTTCTTTCTGTTTCTGCTGGCGGCGCTGTACTTGCTCGTGCTGGACGCGCATCACCTGATGATTCGGGCGCTGGCGGCGTCTTTCGAAACGATCCCCCTGGGTGGGTTTCAGGCAAATCCCGCCCTCTTGTGGGAAGTAAGCTCGTGGGGACGAGCCATGTTCTACGACGGAATCATGATTGCGGCGCCCGCAGTGGGAGCGCTGTTGCTGGCATACCTGACGATGGGGCTTCTCAGTCGCCTCATCCCGCAGGTACACCTTTTTGTCGTGGGATTCCCGGTGACAATCGCGATGGCGTTGTTGCTGGTGGCGATATCGTTGACGGCGTACTTGAGTCTGCTGGACGGCATGTTCGAGCGGATGTTCGAGAATGTGGGTACGGCGATACGAGGGATGGCATAACGGGACATGGCCGAAGATACCGGTGGAGAGAAGTCCCTACCCGCGTCAGCGCAGAAGATATCGAAGGCGCGCGAGGAAGGGAACATTGCCAAGAGTCAGGACCTCAACGCGGCATGGTCGTTGGCGGTCGCGCTTGGCATCTTCTGGTATTCGGGTTCGGACATGTTCGAAGGCCTCGTGGAAAGCACCCAGTTCTTCTTCGGCAATATAACGCAGTTTTCTCCGGACACGGACGCGTTCATCGATTTGGCCATGTTCACGCTGTTGCGCCTGGGCCGTTTGCTCTTGCCGTTCTGCGTTCTAATGCTGTTGGCGGGCACGACGATGAACGTGATTCAGACCGGTTTCGTGTATACGCCCAAAGCGCTGGCGCCGAAATTCAACCGGTTGAATCCAATTAGCGGGTTCAAGAAGTTCTTCTCGCCGCGAACGCTCGTGGAACTCGTCAAATCGGTTCTTAAGCTTGTGCTCATCATGTATATCGTTTATGTAGCCATGCGCGACCGCATCGACGAGATTTATGGGATAGCCTACTTGACGCCGATGGGAGCAATATCGGGCATCGCATCGCTTGCGGCGGCGATTTGGCTGCGAGTAGTCCTTGCGATGCTCATCCTGGGCTTGGCGGATTTCGGATACCAGTACTGGCAGCACCGGCAGGATCTTCGGATGACAGTCCAAGAAGCCAAGGAAGAAGCGCGCAGCATGGAAGGGGATCCGCGCATCAAGCAGCGGATTCGGCAGATACAGCGCCAGATGGCGATGAAGCGCATGATGGCTGAGGTGCCCACAGCAGACGTCATTATTACCAACCCGGTCCGATTCGCCGTCGCGTTGCGGTACGACATGGACACCATGGCCGCTCCCGTCGTCGTTGCCAAGGGAGCGCGATTGCTGGCGCAGCGCATCCGCCAAATCGCGGAAGAGAATCAGGTGCCCATCGTAGAGAAACCCGAACTGGCGCGAGCCTTGTTCAAGAACATCGAAGTGGGTCAGCCGGTGTCGGAGAATCTCTTCCGGGCGGTGGCCGAGGTGTTGTCATTCGTGTATCGCATCGATCGGCGCATAGAGAAGCGTCGTGAGCGGGCGCGCAACATGTCCACTCTGGCAGGCGCGCGATGATGTACGGCTTAGCGACAATGGGGAGCGTGTAAGGCGTGGCGGTATCGCAACAAGAGATGCTGGACCAGCGGCCGGCCCTTTTCCGCAATCAGGACATTGCGTTGGCCGTCTGCACGGTGGGTATTCTGCTTGTGCTCGTGCTTCCGATACCCACGTGGATGCTGGACATTCTGCTCACGCTGAACATCTCTCTTTCCGTGGTGGTGCTGATGGGCGCGATCTACCTACAGCATCCGTTGGATTTCGCGGTCTTCCCATCGCTGTTACTTATGTTAACCCTGTTTCGCTTGAGTCTTAACGTTGCGTCAACGAGGTTGATTCTATCGAACGCAAACGCGGGCAAGGTGATTGAGGCATTCGGGACATTCGTGACGAGCGGCAGCTACGTTGTAGGTATCGTAATCTTCTCGATCCTCGTCATCATTCAGTTCGTGGTGATTACGCGAGGCGCGACGCGCATCTCAGAAGTCGCGGCCCGCTTCACGTTGGACGCCATGCCTGGTAAGCAGATGGGCGTGGACGCGGACCTGAACGCAGGACTTATCTCCGAGCAACAGGCGCGGCAACGCCGGCGCACCATCGAGCGGGAAGCCGACTTTTATGGGGCCATGGACGGCGCGACGAAATTCGTGCGCGGCGACGCGGTTGCGGGCCTGATCATCACGATTGTGAACATTCTGGGCGGCTTGTTCATCGGGGTCGTCATGATGGGCACGGAACTTACCGATGCCGTGCAAGTGTACACGCGGTTAACCATCGGCGATGGACTGGTTACGCAGGTGCCGGCGCTGATTGTGTCGACGGCAGCGGGCCTTATCGTTACACGCACAGCCACCGAAGACAATCTCGGCGCCGACATGACAAAGCAATTGACGCGGTATCCGCGGGCTATCGGACTGAGCGCGGTGCTGTTGGCGTTGTTTGGCGTTGTGCCGGGGATGCCGACGCTGCCGTTCATGATCGTGGCGGCACTGTTGGGTGCACTGGCTTATCAATCCGGCGCAACCGCGCGACGCGACAAGGCTGCCGCGGAGGCGAAAGAGGCCGCGGAACGCCAGGCGAAGGTGAAAGAGGAGCCGCCGAAGACGGAAGCGCTGCTGGTAGTCGATCCGCTCAAGATCGAATTGGGTTACGGGCTCATCGCGATGGCCGACCCCAAACAAGGCGGCGACTTGCTCACGCGCATTCAAATTATCCGCCAGCAAATGGCTTCCAAAATGGGATTCATCGTCCCCGTTGTGCGGATTGTGGATAACATGCGGCTTCGGCCGAATGAGTATCGAGTCAAGCTGCGCGACGCGGAAATCGCGCGCTACGAGATCGTTCCCGACCATTATCTCGCGATGAATCCCGGGATTGTGGAGGAGGAAGTCGGAGGTATACCGACGGTTGAACCGGCCTTCGGATTGAAGGCGGTATGGGTCGCCGCAAACCAGCGTGACAGGGCAGAACGCCTGGGTTACACGATTGTCGAACCGTCTGCGGTATTGGCGACGCACTTCACGGAACTGCTGATGACATATGCGCCCGAACTCCTCACGCGTCAGGATGTCCAAGGACTTGTCGATCACATCAAGGAAACGGCGAAGAGCGTCACTGAAGAGCTGGTGCCGGGCATCTTGACGCTGGGCGAAGTGCAGAAGGTCTTGCAGAACCTGCTGCGCGAGCGCGTCTCCATTCGAAACTTGGAGACAATACTCGAAGTGCTGGCGGACTTTGGTCCACGCACGAAAGATCCGGAGATCCTTACCGAATATTCGCGGCATGCGTTGGCGCGACACATTTGCGCGGAATACATTGACGACGAAAGCCGTCTGCACGTGGTCACGCTGGCTCCGGACCTGGAGAAGGAGATCATAGACGCGATCCGGCAGGCGGAAACGGGCGAGTACATTCCCTTGGAACCGGCGCGCGCCGACGCGATTGCGCGTAACACGGTGCAGGCCGTTCAACCACTCGTAATGGCTGGGCAAGAACCCATTGTACTGACTTCGGCGCAGGTGCGCCGGTATTTCCGCCGGATCGTTGAGCGGAAGATTCCGAAAGTAGTCGTGTTGTCGTTTAACGAGATCGACCCGGCCGTGAAACTTGAGAGCGAAGGACAGGTGAGCAAGTAACATGACCCAGGAGTTCCATCGATTCAGGGGATCGACGTTTGACGACGCGTACACCTTGATGCGCCGGAAGCTTGGAGATGACGCTGTCGTGATTCGAACTACGCATGTGAGGGAGGGTGGCGTGCTGGGTTTCCTTGGAAAGAAGCTCGTAGAACTGACTGCATCGGCCCCGGTCGCGCGGAAAGAGTTTCCGACGCGGAGTCTTGGCGCGGCGGAGCGCAAATACGCCAACACGCTTTCGGGCAATCTGGCTCCTGCGCCACGTACCGTCCCTCCCGCCGCCAAGGAGAACGCCCCGGTTGGTTCGGACGAAACCGTGGCCGACAGCGTGGCGTATTTCAGGCAATTGGTGTCGGAAGCGCAGCGCCGCATTGCCTCGCAACCTGCGCCGAGGCCGGTGGAGTCCGCCGAGGCCGCGCCATCTCCAGTAGTCCCGTTTAAGCGCCCCCAGCCCGCGCCCAACATGACGGATGTACTTCGCCGGGAAATCGCGGACTTGCGGCAGTTGGTCGAGATGCTGGTGGCGGAGACTCCCGGCGCGAACGTGCCAACCGAGTACGCCTCGCACTACAAGATGCTGCTTGATGCCGGGGTGTCGCGCAAGATAGCAGCGGCCTTGTTGGCAGCTGCGGTGCGCGATAGCGATCGTGAAGTGATGCGCAATCCGCGCGTGTTTGCGGAGCGGCTCGCGAATGAGGTTCAACGGCAAGTGCGAGTGACGGGAGGAATCGCGGTCACCGCGGGCACGTGCCGCAGGATTGCGCTCGTGGGAGCGACCGGAGTCGGAAAGACGACGAACCTCGCCAAATTGGCGGCACGGTATGCCGTGCGCGAACGGATGCAGGTCGCGTTGATTACGGCCGACACCTATCGCGTGGCGGCCCCGGAACAGCTTCGCGTATTCGCGAACATCATCGGCATTCCGATGACGGTCGTGAACGACGCGAAGGAGATGGCGAGCGCTATCGCGGCGTTTCATTCGTACGATCTTGTGTTGATTGACACGGCGGGCGGCAGCCAGTTCAACAAGGGGCAATTGCGGGAGTTGCGCGAAATGCTCGTGGCGGGTGATCCGCACGAAATCATGTTGATGCTTGCGGCAAACACCCAATTGGACGATCAACAGCAGATTGTCTCGAACTTCGCGCCGTTGTCGCCCTCTTCGGTGTTCTACTCGAAGCTGGACGAGACGCGCCGCTACGGCACGCTCTTCTCGATGTCTGCCGAATGCGGCTTGCCGATCAGTTATCTCAGCGTGGGACAGAACGTTCCCGACGACTTGGTTTTGGCGCAATCCGATATCGTTACCGAGCTGGTCTTGAAGGGCCGCTCGACGCGAGTCGGAACTTTGTACGGAAGGTAGGGTGCACCCGTGGCCGATCAAGCACAACGACTTCGAGACTTCGTAAAGAATCATCAGCGCGGCGCGCGCGTGATGGCCGTCACCAGCGGCAAAGGCGGCGTCGGAAAGACCAATACGAGCGTGAACCTGGGGATCGCATTGGCGAACAACGGGGCGCGCGTTGTGGTGCTGGACGCGGACCTCGGCCTGGCCAACGTTGAAGTCCTGCTGGGGCTCAACTCGCTCTACAACCTGCAACATGTGATACTCGGCGAACGCAAAATTGCAGAGGTGCTGGTGAACGGGCCCGGCGACATGAAAGTGGTTCCGGGGAGTTCGGGGTTGGCGCGTATGGCCGATATGGGCCCGACGGCGCGCAACAACGTCCTTGAAGGCTTGCGCGAATTGCAGGAAGAACACGACTTCATCATCATCGACACGATGGCCGGCATTGGCCAGAATGCGGTGGCATTTGCGGCTGCGGCCGATGAAGTACTGCTCGTAACGACTCCTGAACCGTCGTCCATCGTCGATGCCTACGCAACCATCAAGACGATTCATCAAACCCGAGACGATGCCGTGTTTCGTCTTGTCATCAATCAAGTGGTCAGCGAAGCGCAAGCGAAGGCCGTAGCGAGCAAACTGTCGTATGTGACGCAACAGTTCCTGGGCCGCAGCTTGTCGTATCTGGGCTATATCCCACGCGACCCGCATGTGCAGCAGAGCGTCATGCAATCGTATCCATTCGTTCTGCGGTATCCGGCGGCGCCTGCAACGCGGTGTGTGCAGGAACTGGCGCTCCGTCTGCAGCGCCAACGCGGCGACATTCAAGAGAACCGGCCCGGGTTCTTCCGGCGTATTGCGGAAAACCTGGGGCTAGCAAGCAACGGGTAGTGATTTTGGATTTTGGATTTTGGATTGATATCGTTCGCACACAGCTTGATCGCTTGTGTTTACAATTATGCTCACTCGGCGCCACCTTTATTTCGTAGCAGCATAACAAGTGTGGTCGGACTATAACGCTGCGGCATTATTTGTGGATGGCTTTCCCGCAATGAGGACAATGTTGCGGAGCCTTCTTCCGCTGAATCTCTTCGACAAATCCGGCACCCAGAATTCCCGTGGGAAGCGCAAAGAATCCAATTCCGAGAATTGCTGTAACGGATGCTAGAAACTGCCCCATACCGGTAATTGGATATACATCACCGTATCCAACGGTTGTCAGTGTCGCGATTGCCCACCACATGCTAGAAGGAATGTCGGGGAATTTGGTGGGTTGCACCGAATTCTCAGCTTCGTAAAGCAGGCAGGACGACACGATGACAAGCAGCGCCATCATTCCCAGTGTCACCAGTAGCTCTTCACGTTTCCGGCGGACAACATCTGTCATAAGGTTGAATGCGCTCACATACCGAGCCAATTTAGCAACCCGCAGGATTCGCGCGACGCGAAATACCCGTAGAAAGATAAGGTCAAGACTCAACCAGCTTATGTAGAAAGGCAGTATCGACAGGAGATCGAGAATAACGAGAGGTCGAGACGCTTGGCGCAGCCGCCCCCATATTGGGTGTCTGTACTCAGGGTCACTCGTACAGAAGAGAATTCGGGCCGCATATTCGACGCTAAAGACAACAATGACAAACGTGTCGAATCCATTGAACAACTCTCCGTATTGCTCCGCGAGTGGTTTCACAGACATCAGCACAGTGTCTGACACACTTAGCAGAACGAGGACCAGTATCAGAAGATCCTCTAGATAGCTCAGCTTATCCCCCTCACGTGAGACTTCAATGATCTCCCAAATGCGACGTCTAATATCCATCGTGGCCTCCCAGTGGTTGACATCACAACACGCGCCGCTCTTTCTCCGCCAGCCACAAGTCTGCATTCAGTCCGAAGTAGTCTTTCAGTGGTTGGCTGATTGAGTCCAACTCCTTCAAGGTATCGCTCGATAGCGTCAATTCCACGGACTTGAGGTTCCGAGCGAGTTGATCGGGCCTGCGCGCGCCGACGATGACGCTGGTTACGCCGGGTTGGGCCATGAGCCAGGCCAGCGCAACATTGGCCATGGGTTGTCCGAGACCGTCGGCCACGGCGCGGATCTTCGCGAGCGTTTGAAAGGTCAGTTCTTCGCAACCGGGCTCGCCGTGCCGCGTGCCTTCTCGGGCACCCGAGAAGTGCCGTGATCGCCGCCGCGGTATGGGCATGTCGTCGGCGCTATCCCAGCGACCCGCGAGGAGTCCCTGCATCAAGGGCAGGTAGGCCAGAATGCCGAGATTGTGCTGTCGACAGGCGGGAACCACCTCGTGTTCGATGGCGCGAAACAGGATGTTATAGCCGAGTTGGTCGGACACGCACGTCCCCTCGCTCATCCATGCGGCCAAGTCCGTCGCGCCGAAGTTCGACACGCCGATTTCGCGGATCTTGCCTTCGTCGCGCAGGGCTG
>JAIBAQ010000028.1 GCA_019695095.1 Candidatus Hydrogenedentota bacterium | reverse complement strand
GTCCGCCGAAACCTGGCGGAGTCTTCCGAATGGCAGGAGGCGCTTGTCCGCGAGCAACACGCCCTCGCTCTCCTCGACGTGCTTGAACCCGAGGCTCCCTCGCGCGATCTTTCCGCCGCCATCTTGGATCGTCTCCACAAGGTAGCAGTGCCCGACCAGAGACCGTCGTCATTCCAGCGGTATGCAATCCGATTGGCGGCCCTTGCGGCCACGATTCTAATCATTACGGCCGCAGTGCTTCCGATGGTGAGCCGTTCACGTGAAGCCGCCAGAAGAGCAAGCAGCACGAATAACCTGAAGCAGTTGGGCATGGTGTTCAAGATGTATGCCAACGAATCGAAAGGAGAAGTGTATCCGCCCTTGTCCCCCTATGAAGGTGTATGGATGTTTGATATCGCTTCCGTCTACCCCAAGTACCTCAGCGACCTATCCATTCTGGTCAATCCGTCGCTTCCAGATGCAGGAAAACTTGTGGATGAACTCAAGCGTCTGGCCAGTACGCAGCCGATCGATTGGGAAGCGATGACGCGAATAGCCGCACGCAGCTACACGTATACGGGTTATGCGGCCGATTCCGTCGAAGAGGTTCGCGCCATTGCCGAGGACCGGCGGCGCATGGCAAGCCTTGACATGAAGAGCGAGGTGGATGCCTCCGGCAAACCGGTGTACCGTTTACGGGAAGGGGTTGAACGCTTCTTCATTAGCGATATAAACAACCCCGCAGCTTCGGCTAATGCGCAATCGTCTATACCCGTCCTCGTAGAATCCGTCGACTATAAGTCCAGACAGAGGGAATTTACCGGGGCAAATGTTCTGTATATGGATGGACACGTTGGTTTTGTCAAGGAGAACGAGGCATTCCCTGTCTTGGAGAGTGTCCGTGAAATTCTCACTCAGACCAATTGACGCTGCGTGTCTCGATTGACCCAGTCCCGGCTGCTCGTTCCAGGATTAGTCCGATGCCCCCACGCTCCAGCAAGTCGCAAGCGCGCGGGGGCCACTAGATGATCAATGGCAGGCGCGAAATTTATCCGTATCCGGCGCCCGCTGCACAGAATCCAGAGAAGTCCTCTCCGTATGTTCCTTCCGGATCGTCGGCACATGGATACTCTTCCTTGAGCTTCAAGAACCGGACGTGTCCGTCCATGTAGAGCACATTGGAGCCACCTGGAACGTGATTGAATATCACCACGCCCGCGCTGCTATCGGCTGGCGTCGCTCCGTACATGTTCTGCGTGTTACCCCATGCATCCCACAAGATGGGCATTTCGCTTTGCGCTTTTGCGCTTGCCGCGGGATTGTTGATATCACTGATGACGAAACGTTCGATCCCCTCCCTGAGCCGGTACAACGTCGCCGGGACAGGACTCCCATCCGCTTCAGTTGCACCAGCTCCGACCAGTGAATCGATGTCCAAATCCGAATCACGGGTCAGGAAGTTCACTGTCGTTCCATATGGGCAATCCAGGCCCAGTGCACGCACATTAGCCAGCCACGAAATGTTCACAATCGCTTGATTGAACCAGCCTTGCGCGGCGGCAAGTCCCTGTGCCGGGGTTTCGGTGGCAAAGCCCATGTAAAAGTAAGAACGGGGCATTGATACATGCAACTGCATGCAGGCAGGAAGCACTGTCCCGTTAGTCAAACCCGCTGCAATTTCGGCTGCGGCAGTTTCGAATTCGGGGAGGTCAGGACTCAATACGGTGTTTCCGTTGCTGTCCGAGGGGCACCGGGCAATTTGGTAGTCTGTCAGATACTCCGGGTAGACCGATGGGCCGTCTACGCCGGCAAGTCCCGGGTACAAGTTGTACGCCAAGTTGCACATGGGGGGGAATTTCTCGCCTTTAGATTCATTGGCGTACATTTTGAAAACCAAACCCCATTGCTTGAGGTTGTTCTGGCAAGACGCCCTGCGAGCGGCTTCTCGAGCCCGCGCCAGTGCCGGAAGCAGAATGGCTGCCAAAATGCCGATGATGGCAATTACCACCAATAGCTCAATAAGCGTAAAACCTTTTCTGCTCATGATTTTTTCTCCTAATTGCACCTTGCGGCTAGTGACGGAGAACTCATGCCTTCCACCAAAGCGTGATTCGTTGCTCCGATACGCCTATCGGTCCGATTTACTGCCCTCCTTCCTTACGGGACCCGTTGAAGAATGCTGCCCCGTCAGCCTTTATGGGGCCCGTCAAGACTTGTCGTCATGGGACGGTTTGAGTTTCCCGTCTATTAGTGGCTGAACCGCCGAAACCTGACCGAGCGGTCTTTCGAGAAGTGCTTTTGGAAACACCAAAACGAGGCAAGAAGCGGCTCATCAGAAAATGGAATACAACTTTGCCTGTAGAGACTCGGGGGCACCGCGGATTCGCTTTAGCCCATAGAGTGTCACGCCCGTGCATAGACCTACTGCAACTGTAAAATAGCGCTACCTCAGCATTCTGTCAATTGCCAATCTTCTATATTCCCCAGCTTAACGACGCGAACAAAATGAACCATTCGCCTGACCGGGCGTAATGGGAAGTTGGAGCCAGTTGAAGCGCACCGTGGCATCGACGTCTGTTATGTGCTTTACCGCGCTAGCGGCAGTCAGTCCAAAATGAACAAAGAGGAGGGTTATCACATGGTTTATGCCATGCTACTTACAATTGCCTCACTTGTCGCTGCCGACAACGCAGCCCCTCCTTCGCCGCCTCCGGCTCTTCAGGTGCCTAGTCTTCCAACCAGTACCATGCAAATCCCGTGGAACGAATTCCGCGGCATGCTGGACGCGGTGGAACAGGCCAAGAGGCAGTTGGAGGAGCTGAGAAAGCCTAAGAAAGAGCCAGAAGCCCCCGTACCGTACAGCATCGCGGAGGCCGAGTATTCCGCGCAGGCTTTGGAGCGGAATGCGCTGCAAGTGGACCTCACGATGAAGCTTCAGGTTTGGGCAACAGACTCGTGGGTGCGCATTCCCGTCATTGGCGCTGCGGTCGCACCTGTCTCAGTAAGCCTCGACGGAGATCCCGTATCGCTGCTCGGCGACCGGGAAGGTTGGCTGACACTCCTGGTGAGAAGTGCGGGTGAGCATGTATTCAAGTCGACTTTCTACACCAATGTGGCGTCCAACGAGGGAGTCAGTTCATTCGAGTTCTCGTGTGCGGAGAGCGCACTCACGACGATGAGTCTGCGAATTGCGCAGAAGGACGCGATTGTCTCCGCAACCAATGCCGCAAACGTCTCCAGCACTGTTACAGACTCCGCTTTGGAAACGAAGCTTGCCTTTCCGCGGACGTCGAGTATTTCCGTGAACTGGACGCTGCCGGCGCAGCAGGCCGAGGTGCAGCCGCCTCCGGAACCGCGTGTTGCGTGCAACACGTTTACGCTCGCCACGGTCATGGAAGACGCTGTCTCCTGCAAGTCCGTGTTGAGATACACCGTCATGCGGGGTGGAGTCGACAGCTTTGCTATAGCCATTCCCGCGTCGGCGTCGATTCTCAGCGTCGAGACTCAGGCGTCCGACAAAAACAATGCCGCAACCACCGCCTGGTCGCAAACTCCAATGCCGGAAAACCTCACTCGAGTCGATATTACTGCCAATCACAGAGTTGAGGACACGTACACCCTGGAAATCACCTTCGAGGCTCCCTACAAGGGTGAGCTTGCGGTCATTCCGGAGGTGCGTGTGCTAGACGTCGTGCGCGGCACGGGATACGTCGGAGTCGCAGCACGCGGGAACATCGAAATACAGCCCAGCAACACAATCGAAGGCTACAGCCGTCTCGATGTCGGCGAATTGCCCACGGAGCTCCGAAGCATTTCCACGAATCCGCTTCTGCTCGCGTTTCGACCCGGGGAAGGCTCACGTGTTTTGGCTGTCGATGTCCGGCGCTTGGCGGACGTTGCGGTCCCCGATTCGAGCATCGAAGTCGCCATGCTCACGACGCTTGTCACCGACGACGGTATGGCTGTCACTCGCGCCGTCTATGAAGTCCGCAACAGTGTCCGGCAGTTCTTGCGAGTGTCCTTGGACAAGAGTGCTGAAGTCTGGTCTACCAGGGTATCCGATCAGGTAGTCAAGCCGGGACGCGATGCCGCATCCGGCGATATTGTGATCCCTCTGTTCAAGTCTGTGGAGGTGAACAGAAGGCTGGACTCCTTCCCGGTTGAAATTGTGTACATGCAGCGTATTGCTCCACCAAAGGGGCTGAAACATGCGGCCGAATTGACGGCTCCCGCCGTGGATATCTTGGCCGGGCAAGTCTTCTGGGAGGTTATGCTTCCTCAGACACGCTCCCTCTACAGCAGCACCGGCGATCTGAAACCAATCGTGCAGGCAATGCTGCTCGATAGTCCCGATCGGGTCTCGCGCGCGCGACCTCGTGCCGCCACGAAGAAGGAACATGTCTACCGCCTCCGCGAAGGCATTGAGCGTTTCTTCATGTCGGACATCAATAATCCTGCCGCGTCCGCAGGAGGCAACCCGGAACGGTACAAGGGTGCGCCGCTTACGCCCGAGCAAGTGGGAGCTGTCCCCGCCGCGGCGACAGTTACCGGTGTCTTGCCCGTAGCGATCGATATCCCAACGGACGGTGTCCGGTATTGTTTTGAGCGAGTCCTCGTAGCCCAGGGACAGAGACTTCAGCTTGCGCTGCAGACAACGCCTTCGTGGATTGGCCGTGCCATTTCGGTCGGACGAGATGCCGCTGTCTTCGCGGTGGGATTCGCGCTTGTTCTGATGGCAGGTCGCATAGTGCTGCGCGCGCGGCGATGGTCGGTCAGTGTGCTGGCTACGCTCCTTCTCGCGGTCGCGGGCATTGTGCTGCAGCGTTTCGCTCCGTTCGCCTTGACGTTTTGTTACATCGGCGCTTTGTTCGCCCTGTTGTGCCTACTCGTTCCCACGATCCAGAAGATACGTCCCTATTTGTTTGTTCGAAAGCAAGCCACGTCAGTCGCCGGGTAGACACGGAGAGTTAGCGTCATGCGAAAGTACACACTTGGCCGATTCCTGCTTGAGTTCGGAGGTCTGACAATCGTTCTTGTCGTGACGGTCCTACTTGCCTTGCCATATTTCGGGCGCGCGCGCGAAGCCTCACGCCGCAGTTCCTGTCAAGCCAACCTGAAACAAATGGGTATTGTCTGCAAGATGTACTCCAACGAATCAAAGGGCGAGATGTGGCCTTCCAGAAGCCCGATTCCTGACAATTGGATCCCCGATACGGGCTACTTATACCCAGAATACCTCTCCGACCTTTCCATATTGATCTGCCCGGACAGCCCATTTGTCCTCTCGAATGACTTCAGTTCCATGCGAGGTGAAAGGGGTGTGCCGGATTCCTCGTGCGTGTCGTCGCTGTTCTACACCTACACAGGTTCGGCGATGTGCAGTGATGAGGAGGCTTGGGCGCTATTTGAATCGCAGTCCAGAGACTGGACACCGGAGAACAGGGATTTGGAGCTCGACGTGCCTGTCTGGCAGGGCAGCGGACGTGTTCTATGCGGAGGACAGGCCGGGATTCCTGTCATGTGGGACCGTGTCTCCGAGTATGACGACGAGTTTTCTCATACTCCGCTCGGCATCAACGTGTTGCACATGGACGGTCACGTCGAGTTTGTGAACTACTCTGCCTACAACGACTCAAGCTGGTTTCCCGCCACGCGCGTGTGCGCGGAGACCTTTGGCAGCGTGCTGCCAAGAATGCCTAGCTACTGCTACGGAGATTGAACTGGTTCCTGCGCGCATGCAGGGATAATTCACTCAGCTCTTTGTGGTCTGGTCGGCGAATGCTGCAGCGCGTGCCTCGCGTGACGTCTTCTTAGCCGTATTCCAGTAGAAGTCACGCGGAGCGGTCCGCTTCACGGGCGGTGTCCCAAATCCAAGGATGTACGCGCGGCGCGGCTGGTCTGTCGTATTGGGCCCCGCATAATGGAACGTCCGCGAAGGGTGAATCGTAGCGCCGCCCGCCGGAATGGGGCACGCCACCGCCGTCGAGTCATCCAGTTCATCCACCTCCAATCCGTGAATGCGCGGATCGTTGTTAATGGTGTGGTGCGGGCGAACCTCCGCACGATGACTGCCAGGAATGAAATGCATGCAGCCATTCTCAACCGTTGCAGGCTGCAGGGGGATCCAAATGCTCAGTGAATTGTAGTCAAGGCTGCCGTCCCAATAGGCCTCGTCTTGATGCCACGGAGTCACTGCGCCGTGCCGGGGCGGTTTCATGATCGCGTGCTCGCCCTGATGCACGGCGTCTTCACCCAGGAGTTGCCTGGCAATTGCAAGAGCGTTACGCCGAAGCTGGGTATGCTCCAACTCAGGAGCATACTTCACCGGCATGAGAATCTGCGGGAGGGAGGCCTCTTTGCCATCGTCATCCGTGCCCGCGAGGTCGAATTGGTTACCCTCGTCGCGCCCCGCACGTTGTGAGAACAAGCGGTCATAGATTTCGCGAATCTGCGCTACTTCTTCGGGGGAGGTGATTGCCGGAATAGACAGGTAACCCTCTCGGTGGTAGAACTCGATTTGGTCTGGACTTAATGTAATTACAACTTCTGACACCGTTTATCCTCCCAGCGCTCTGTCGAGTCGCGGTGCGCGTCTTTACCCAGGATTGCCTTCAGCCGGAAATGAGTATATCACACCTAAACCAAGCAACGAAACAGCTTATTCCACGGTGGCTACGGATAGGTTTGGTCAATTATCTCGGTCTCGGCAACGCGATAAAACGTCATTACATATCGAAATTGCGCAACACTTAGCGCCAATCGTCCAGTACGAAGTTCTCTGGGTGGTAGTAGCCCGGCTCGTTTGGACGTTGCATCGCGACGCCCTGGATTTCGATTCGGAATCCGTTGCTTTTAAGATACTTGCACACTTCATTGCAGGCGGTATTGGCGCTGACCGTGACGACCGCTGCGCCTCGTTCTGAGGCATAGGCCTCGCACGCACCCAATAGAAGACCCAGATTCTCGTGTTTGTTTGAGTCGGACCGCACCGTAGCAAATTTGACAAGACACGCCCGGCTGCCGGCTTCTGTACCTGCGCCTTGATGGCACATAGCGAAACCGGCCACCCTGTCCTTTTCCAAGACCAGCAGAGTTTCGCCCAATACGTTCTTGTGGACGTGACGGATATCTCCCGAAAGGTCCAGTCCCTCGAACAGAAGGCTTGTCGCTTCACGACATGCAGCGAGATAGGTATCGCGTTCCGCTTCCGGAATATCAGAAAAGCGTACGCACTGCGGGGGGCTGACGGCTGTTCGTGCGGGGCGCGTCATGATGCGCGTCAGAAAGCGCGGCCAGAATCCAAAACGTTCGTAGAGCACCGCATGTTTTGCGCTGTGAGGAAAGGTGAATAGTCCAATGTGGCGAACGCCGCGCGCGTCGAGCGCTTCGATGGCGGGAGCCATGAGGCGCTGGCCTATACCTTTGTCCCATACCGATGGAAGGGTCGTGATCGGACCGAAGTAACCAACGCTACCCCAACGCGAGGCAAAGCAAGTACCCACCAGTTGACCGTCGAGTTCTGCCGCAAAACAAGTTTCCGGACAGTTCAGCCACCGTCCGCGTGCGTATCCTGCGTCACCCGCAAATTGCATGGGATCCGGCAAGCCCAGGAAGGTACCAAACGCCAACCGCATAATGCGGTCCGATTCTTCGATTTCACTTTCATGCAGTCCGCGGACCTTAACCGAAGGCCGGCCAGGGTTCACGCATGGGGCGTCCTGTGTCATAATCGATTCCTTCTTGCAGCCAGGGCGAGTAGCGCGCCCGCTAAGCGGCGACATGGTGCATGACAGGAGTGTGGTTTTCAATCTGCGGTGTCAGTCTCGTAGTGAGTGCGACGGAGTCGACGTTCGAAAAAGGGGATAGGGCATGAGGGATTCCAAGATTCTGCGAAAGCCAACGACGTTACTTTCGCGCAGGCAGTTCCTGTCTTCTGCTGCCACCGCAGGACTCCTTTGCACGATTGCGCCGATGGTGTCCGCCGCTCCCTCGCGAAAACCCAACGTGATTCTCATCTACACGGACGACCAAGGGTCTGTAGATCTCCCCAGTGTCGGTTCAAGCGACCTGTATATGGCGAACGTCGAAGCGCTTGCCGCGAAAGGGACTCGGTTCACGCAATTCTATGCGCCGTCTCCGGTTTGCTCGCCGTCGCGCGCGGGCGCGCTCACGGGCCGTTATCCGCTTCGCGCGGGAGTACCCAACAACGTCGGTGAAAAAGGACTGCCCGGTGCACAAGTAACCCTCGCGGAGACGCTTAAGGCCGCCGGTTATGCCACGGCACATATCGGAAAATGGCACCTTGGTGCAGACTCCGAGTCAAATCCAAATGCACAAGGCTTTGACTATTCATTTGGACACATGAGCGGATGCATTGACAGCTACTCGCACTTCTTCTATTGGAGCGGTCCCAACCGGCACGACCTATACAGAAATGGCAAAGAAATCTTCGAGAATGGCCGGTTCTTCATGGATTTAATGGTCGAAGAAGCTGGGCAGTTCATGGAGGCCCATCGCGATGAGCCTTTCTTTATCTATTTCGCGCCCAATGCGCCGCACTATCCGTACCAGGGTGAACCGGAGTGGCAAGACGTTTACGCCAAAGCGGGTGCCTCATATCCGCGCAATCTGTACGCGTCGTTCCTATCCACGCTGGACGAACGAATTGGAGCTCTCTTGGCGAAGGTAGATGCACTGGGTTTGCGGAACGACACGATCGTTATCTATCAAGCCGACAACGGCCATTCAACGGAGGAACGCGCCCACTTCGGGGGGGGCAGTGCCGGCCCCTATCGGGGCGCCAAATTCAGCCTGTTCGAAGGCGGGATCCGCGTTCCCGCCGTCATTAGCTGGCCAGGAAGAATTCCCGAAGGGTCAGTCCGCAGGCAGGTTGCTCATGGCTGCGATTGGCTGCCTACCATTGCGGAACTCTGCGGAGTCCCCTTGCTATCCAACGATATCGATGGCCGTTCTCTCGTCAAGATGATCCGAGCCGACCAAGAGCCGACGCCTCACGACGAACTCCATTGGTTCGTGGGGGAAGCCAAAAGTGGGGGTCGCTGGGCGGTCCGGAAAGGTGACTGGAAGCTGCTTTGCGATGCGCTGGATACGTCAGACGGGAAGCACGTTGTCCAGGTCGACGGACTATTCCTCGCCAACCTCGCAGACGATCCAGGTGAGCGTACCAACCTCGCCGAATCCCACCCCGAGAAGTTGCAGGAACTGCTACAAGCACACGACGCGTGGTACGCGACTGCTCGACCGACCGTCTAATCTGAGTCCGTTCGGCGCGATCGGAGAAACCGTCGCGGAATTTGCAGGTTATCCGTGTCGAAATCCATCGTGAAAGGGCGTGTTGTATATTAGCAGATATTAGGCTATCTAGTGCTAAGTTGTGTATGATATCCATGCTATCCACAATATTGTTGCGCAAAATCACGATAGTCTTTAGTATGAAGTCACATTGGTAGCTGCAAGGCGCCGCCATTGGTCTTCTGGTGGCAGCCATTTCTTCAGAAATATCGTCGACGGATTCATCGTCCGGCCGGTATTCAACGGCAATACTTGGCAGATGGTCGCTTTTACTTTGCATTTCGTTAGTGCTGTAAGCGTGGCAAATGCACAAAGTGAAGTATGTACTGCAAAGGGGTATTCGTATGTTGAAGAACGCAAAGCTCTCCGTCAAGCTCGTCGGCGCTTTTCTCATGGTCTCAGGTGTGTCAGTTCTCGTGGGGATAACCGGAACCCGAAGTGTTGAAGTTCTCGGCGGGTACCTGGACGAAGTGGGATTGACGCTATTGCCTAGCGTGACCAACGAGTTGATTATGCACGGCCGCCTGGAATCCGCAAGTGCCGTCCAAAGAAAACTGCTGGCGCGCGACATACGCGGCGATGCCCGCAAGCATGCGCATGATGAACTGGCAGAGGCCTATCAGGAACTCGATGACGCTCAGAAACGCTACATGTCTCTCCCGATGGAAGAAGGGGAGAAGGAAGTGGCTGAAGAATTGCATGCAGCCCTGGAAAAATGGAAGGCGGACTGCCTGGAGTTCGAAAAAGAACTCGCTGATTTCGAAGCGCGCGACATCATTGATACCGGTGGGCTTAAGGCAGAGATTCAGACAATTCGAGCTGACCACTACGCCATGTTTTGCCAATTAGCTTTGTTGTCGCACGGGCAGACGCCTCCGTCTAACGCGGGGCCAATATCGTGTTCTTTTGACGCCTTGGCCAAGAACCCCGGCACTTCAAACAGGATAGTGTTGGACGGTCTAAGCAACATTACGCCTCAGCACGCAAAGTTCCATGCGACTCTTGATTCCATCAAGGCGTTGCTGGAGGCGGGCAATCAAGCGCAGGCGCAGGCTGCCCTCTCTGCCGAACTTGCACCAACACTTACGGCCATGTTTGGTCCGGATGGTTTCGGCGCGATAGCCGATGAAGTTGCTGCGGCTAGCGAAATCTCGAACAAGCTTCGTGCTCAGGTTTCAGGTCCGTTGGATCAGGACCATGACAAAGCCCGCGAGCTGCTGCGGAAGATTGTGGAGTTGGACAATGGAGCTGCCATGCAAGTCGCGCAGGAAGCGGATGCGGAGGCGATATGGACTAAATATCTCATGTTCATAGTCACCGTATTGGGAGCCGCTCTTTCACTCACTATCGGACTTGTACTCACGGGGTCCATCACAAAACCGATTAATCGCATCATCACGGCCCTTATGTCCGGAAGCCAGCAACTTGCGTCGGCAGCATCGCAAGTCGCGCAATCCAGCCAACAGATCGCAGAAGGGGCTGGCCGCCAAGCGTCGGGTCTTGAAGAGACATCGGCATCACTTCAAGAAATGTCGAGCATGACTAGGCAAAGTGCCGACAACACGAACCAAGTCAGAGAAATGTACCGGGAAACGCAGGAGAATGCCGAACGGGGACGCGACGCGACGCAACGTATGACGGAGGCCATCAGGAGGATTCGGACTTCCTCGGACGAGACGGCAAAGATCCTGAGAGTCATCGACGAAATCGCTTTCCAGACAAACCTTCTGGCGCTCAATGCCGCAGTTGAAGCCGCTCGTGCCGGCGAGGCGGGGAAAGGCTTCGCGGTCGTGGCCGAAGAGGTGCGGAACCTTGCTCAGCGCAGTGCAGAAGCGGCTCGCTCCACCGCAGCCCTTATCGATGAGTCTATCAAGAATGCGGAAAGTGGGGTAAGCGTCTCGGGTGAAGTGAAGGAGATACTGGAACGTCTATTGGAGCAATCCCAGAAGGTTCATCAATTGATCAACGAGATTTCCGACGCCAGCCGTGAGCAGGCGCAAGGCATGGAGCATATTAACATCGCGATTTCCGATATCGACAAAGTCACCCAATCGAATGCGTCGAGTTCAGAAGAGGCTGCAAGTGCATCTGAAGAGCTTTCCGCGCAGGCCGATTCACTCAATGACGTGGTCACCGATCTTGCCGTGCTTGTCGGCGGTTCCAAAGTGAGAGAAAACGGCAGCAATGAGCGGAAACACGGTGGCGGCACGATGTGGCAAGTCAAAGGAAGGGAAACCGCGAAGCCATCGGCGAAAAGTGCTGCAAAGCCACAGGAACGCCGCGTAGCACACGCGCGCATCGAACACAAACTCCCAGATAAAGCAGGTGTTCGGCATCCCCACGACGTTATACCATTGGATGACGATAGCGAATCGTTCTAGTTGCCCTGCTGGCTTCTGTTACTCTAGTCCATTATCGGGAGTGGAGGAGTCCGGGGCCGCGAATTCCCCTCTCTCCATATAACAGGAGCAAAACCACAATGATGTATATGGCACGACTATTCGCGATTGCCCTGCTGATATCGTGTGCTTGGGGGCAAGAACAGAAATGGACTAATCCTCTGGTGTACAAGGGCAAACTCAACTCGCCGCTCGTTGAAGTGACGCCCTTTGTATTCAATGAACGTCTCTATCTCCTTGAGAATTGGCAAAAGCAGTGGGAATTCCCCGGTAGCACGGACGGCAGCCACACACAGCATGACGAAGTGCGCATCCGTGACGTCGACGCGGACTCGATAGTCTCTGTTCCTCTAGTCGGCCACGGGTTGGGGATGGCCTTCGTACACAACGGTGAAGTGTTCGTGTTTGCCGGAAACTGGGGGAAGGGCGAAAAGTGGAATATCACGGCAATCGAGATGGTCTCCAGCAAGGATCTCGTCAACTGGACGAAGCCTGTCGTTGTCTTGCGCGCCGCGCCCGATGAGAAATTCTTCAATGTCTCTGTATGCCGCGGCGACGAAGGTTTTGTGCTTCTGGTCGAATCCAACGATCCCCGGTGGCCTGCATTCACGTTCAAGTACTTCCGCTCAGACGACCTAATAAACTGGCAGCCGGTTCCCGATGGACTTTACGGAACGGACAAATACGTTGGAGGTCCCGCGCTCTACTACGAAGGCAGCTATTACTACACGCTCTATTTGCAGTCATTGGGTGAAGGCAAGTACGAGACACGTGTCACGCGTTCAAAGGACCTGGTGCATTGGGAAGACGCGCCTGAGTCTCGCCCGTTCGTTACGTTCAATCCCAAGAATACGGTGCACCCATTGCGGCCTCCTGAAATCCGTGAGTGTAACGCGTCCGACGCGGAACTCTGCGCGTGGAAAGGCAGGACCATTGTCTACTACACCGGCGGCGATCAGCACCTCGCGGGCGATTTGCAGTGGGCGGAATTCGATGGCACTCCGCGCGAACTGCTGGAACGATTCTTCGACAAGAACTGAGCTTTGGACTAGAAGATTTTCGGCATCACGGACTCGCCGCGTGCCTGCTTCTCCGTTTCTAGATAGTCTCCGTAAAAGACACTATTGCAGTCGAGCCAGAGCGTAAGTCGCGCAAGGTCATCTTTCGTGAACTTGGCCTCTTTGTGGGCGTCATCTTTGAGTATCTCCAGCAGCTTCGAAGCCCGCGCGCCCACCTTGCCAGGGATTGAATAGGAGGTCTCGTTCTTGGCCAGCGCACCATTCCCTCCGTGCTTCGCCCATCCGAATGGTGCGATCTCGTGATATGCGGTAGACCACCCGAACTCACCAAAGGTCTTGCCATCGAGTTTAGGCGCTTTCTCGTATTTTGCGTGGCACTCCGTGCACTGCCTATCCAAAACGGGCTGCACCAGACGCGAGAAGAGCAGGGGATAGGCGCCATCGGGCGGTGGAATCAGGCTGGCAGGCGCTTTTTGCATGGCAAGCGGCGTCGGGTTCCGTGGTGCCTGCTTCTTCGGCTCGTGACAACCAACACAGGAGAGTGTCTCTCCGGGGTGAACATAGGTATCGGACCGCATGGTCTGGACGGCGCGCCCCTCCTCATCCAAAGCCTGAAAGTAGAACGGAACACCGGCAGGTACTTCGCAAAACACGGAACCGTCCGCCTCCACGGGAACTGTTCCCAAAACACCGCGTGCGAGCGATTGCTCGCCGAATCCGATCTTCGGTTCGTTTGCGGCAGGTGTTGTCTTCGGGAAGAGCTGTATGATGCGCAACGCGGAGATCTTCGTCCCTTCTGGCCAGGGGAGTTCGCTCTCGTAGATGTTCATGATCGCGACGCGACCGGTGGACTCGAGATCGGCAAAATGTCCGCTTCCAACCGGGTCTTCACGATCTTCGATTGCCTGCCGCGTTCGTGTGGGGATCACGGGCGGCAGAGGCCGCGGTCGCAGTGGGATGGGATCGAGACACGCCATCGCAGGATCTCGATAAAGCAATTCGCGATTCCCAAACGCATCCAGAAGATAGAGGCCATAGTTCTTCTGGCCAAGGTCATAAACGCACAGGTAGTACTTCTCGCTCAACGGCCACGCGGTTCCATACACCTCAGCATTCGCCGTGTTTTTGCCGCCGTGGAGCTTGCCCGGCACGCCGGGAGCCGTCTCCGCTTCCGGCAGCGCCACCTCGGGTGTAATACGCCGAATCTGGGACATCGATCGGTCGTCAGGTCCTCGCATGTCGATCAGCACCAACGATCCGTAGTTCTGACCGTGGTGCGGAGTCGACGTAGCTACATAGGTGTGCGCGTTGGGCACAGCCCGGATCGAAAGTTCCATCCATGGACGTGATTCGCGCACGGCCGGATAATTGCCGTGAAACGAGCGCGGGTCACGGCCATCTGGAAACGTCAGCCACAGGTGGTGCGCAATGTCGCTGTCGCGGTCCACATAGTCCCAACGCGAGTACACGATCATGCCGTCGTTGTTTACGCTGGGATGCCACTCGTGGGTTTCATGATAACTGAGCGGAATGATGTCGGAGCCGTCGGCGCGCATGGAATGAAGGGTATAGGTCGGGTCTGGGCGCACGCCACAGCGGAGAAACCCGCCTCGGCGTTCCGAGATGAAGCAGATGCGGCCGTTTGGAAGGAAACAGGGATCGAAATCATTCCAAGCCCCGTCGGTTAATTGAGTCAGTCCCGTACCGTCGAGGTTCGCGGCGAAAATGTGATATGTGCTTTCGGGTGTCCACAGGTCCTTGTGTGGTGTCAGATCCGTGGGTTCAACGGGAACGGCCGCTTGGGTCCACGCGAATAGAACACGTCTTGCATCGTAGCTGAGTTCAAGCGAGATGAACGACCCCTTGTCCAGCGATTGGCCCTTGAGGCGGCCGCTCTCTACAACAGAATCCGCAAGCACATTGCGCACACTCGGTGACTCCGCGAAGGCGTTCTGCAACACAAAGACTCCGCCTCCCGGAACGGCGCGGAATCCAAAGTACTGGTCGACCATGTGCTGGTACGTCGCACGATCATGCTTTAGAAACAGTACATCAGAGAAATCGAGCAAGGGATTGGAAAAAGCGATACCGCGTCGTAGCGCGCATGCTTCATCGAACAGGACTCGACGCGCGGGGTCGCCCGGCAAGACCGATTGGCTTTTCTTTCGCAAGGCCGAGAGCGTATCGCTTTCGTTCGCAAGGTCCGGGTGCTTGGGCATAACCAGAAGATCGTCCAGGAGCGCTTGCGTGCGCCGGAGTACAATATCGAGTGGATCGCGGTCGGTGTCCAAAATGAGCGCGGACGGCTCAAGGGCTTCGCGGGCCAATCTCGCGGAATCGGTAAGGCCGTTGGTGTGGCGCGCGATGTCTGCCTGCAAGTCATCGAACTCGCTTCCCAATGCACATGTAGACAACGCGAAGCCGATTGCTACAAGCGAGGCAATCCTTGGCAGCGACATAACGCACCTCCAACCCATTGGAGCCGGATGGAGAACAGTTCCCCCTGTTCGCCTGAAGAGAGTATACAGGATATGATGTTCCTGGTCAGGTGGCGAATTTCAGAGCCGCACGCGGACGCGAGAGAACCTGGAGGCAATCATGAATCGGCGCGATTTCATTAAGGTAGCAGTTGCGGGATCAGCGTCCCTTTCGTTGGCGGCCAAAGCGACGGCTGCGTCTGGCCGTATCCCCTGCGGGATTCTGGGCATAGACCACGCTCACGGCCTGGATGTCTTCAGTGTTTTGAGTAAGTCACCTGACTTTGAGCTCGTAGGTATTTGTGAGCCGGACGAATCCGTTCGGCAGGTCTTCGCGGCGAACCCGCGATTGAAAGACACTCGCTGGCTGACACACGATGAGTTATTGAAGAACCCCGATGTGCGCATGATTGCTGTAGAGAGCGCTGTCCCGCGTCTGCTTCCTCTGGCGCGGTCCGCAGTTGATGCCGGAAAGCACATCCACTTGGACAAGCCTGCCGGAGCGTCGCTGGAGGAGTTCCAGCAGCTTCTTGACGCAGCGGCCAAGCGAGAGTTGCTTCTCCAGATGGGGTACATGTTTCGCTACAATCCCGGTTTTGACTTCATTCGGCGCGCGCTGAAGGAAGGGTGGCTCGGTGACGTCTACTCGATTCACGGCAGCATGTGCACCGACCTGACGCCGGAGAAACGGGAGCGCGTTGCCGTGTACCCGGGAGGTATCATGCTGGAGTTGGGTTGCCATCTTCTCGATATGGTGCACCTTCTGTTAGGCCCGCCGTCAAAAGTCACGCCGTTTGTTCGCCATGCCAGCGCTCTCAACGATGGGCTTACAGACAGTGCCGTGGCCGTTCTCGAGTATCCCAAGGCAATTGTCAGTATCGAGACTTCTGCGCTGGAGCCGAATGCATTCTCGGCGAGACGTTTCAAAGTGGCCGGTACGAACGGTTCTATCATTCTGTCGCCGCTAGAGCCACCGGCTGTGCGCTTGGCATTACGCCGGGATGTTTCGGAGTACAAGCGCGGCGAGCACACGATTCCATTTCCCGACTTGGAGCGCCATGTCCTTGATTTCGCGGATCTGGCGGCGGGCATTCGTGGAGAAAGGAAGTTCACCTACTCGAAAGAGCATGACCTCGCCGTGCAGAAAACGATCCTGCAGGCTTCAGGCATGCAGGCTTAGCGCGTTTTCAGAATCTTCGGGTCGAAGACATTGCGACCATCGGATTCCCACGGCGCTTTCGTAATCGTGTCCGTGGAATCCAAGGACTTCTCCGATAACCGCCAAGAGACCATGCCCACGTCACGCGGAGCAGCCACGCCCTTGTCCTTTTCCCCACTTCGGTACCCCGTTCCGAAAACGGTGAGAAGCGAACCATCCGGCATCAGCAGTGTCGATGTCGCCTGGCTGCTTGCCCACCAACTGTTCTGTCCCGTCTGATTCCCTTTCCACCAATGCAACACGTATCGGTGGTCGAGATCCCAGGACTGCCCGTTGTCCTTGCTGACAATCGCTTCCACCGCGAACCGCGGCAGGCCGTCCGCCGCGTCGGTATAACCCTTGCGCACAACGTAGGTCATCACCAGTGTTCCGTCAGCCAGGAGAACCAATGAGGGGTGGTGCCTGCCCCACGCGAAGAGCCGGTTCAATGCAGACCACGTCTTTCCATCGTCCTTGGAGATAGAAACGGCGAGCCCCTCGTAGTGATCCAGGACTTCGTTCATCGACACAGGCTTGTCGGTACGGCACGCGGCCACCAAGTCGCGATTCGCGGCCCGGATGATCGTGATTTCGCTGGCCCCATCCCATTCGGGAACCTTCACCGTGTCCACCCAGGTGCGCCCTTCGTCCAGGCTGGTATGGATATGGCCTTTCGAATAGCCCGGACCGCCATTGGATTCCCAGCGAGCGGTATCCATGCTGTAGCCTGTTTCAAGCAACCGCTTGACAGCCTTGGTCTCAGGATCCCGGTCGACGAAAATCGGATCCCATACATTCCAGGCCGAACCATCTGGCATGGTCGGCATTGCGCCGAGGTCTTCCCATGTCTTTCCGAAGTCTTTAGAGAGCCAGCGCCGTCCGGCGGCGAGCAAGACCTTGCCGTCGCCGATATAGGTTAGGCCGACTCCCATTCCGGTGTCGGGCTTGCCATCGGCCCCGAGATGAACGAACTCGGGATTCGACCAAGTCGCTCCGTGGTCGTCGCTATACAGCACCATCGCCTGATGCGGATAATCGCAGCTTATCAACATCAGCACCCGGTCCTTTTCCGGTATATATGCGATATAGGGCACCGCCACAACGCGGTTCCAGCTTTCGGTTACAATCTGGAATTGCGCCGGAACGGAAATGACCTCCGCGCCGTTTAGCAGTTGGACTTCATGAGGTTGCCATTGGGCCGCGCCGGATAACGATAGCGCCAGCGCGACCAGCAAGACTTTCAATAGTTTCATTTTGTTATGCCTCGGAAATGTTGTCCCACGTAATACCGATTCGTTTGGCGGCATATCCTACGGCATCCAGGTGATCCCCGTAAGCCATCATCCAATGCGAGTCACGCACTTCGCTCAGCAACTTCTTCCAATTACCCTGAATGCGCACATCTTGCTGCGAACGGCAGATCTCATAGAACGGGTTCGCCTCAACGGTACCCTTTATTCCTACCCAACGGCCCGTCGTGAACTCGGGGTCGATAAACGTGACCTCTTGTCCGACGGGTATGTCGACTTTGGGCGCCACGCCGTACTCGGACTCGTAATGAGTCACCAATCGCGTCGGGTCGTAGTGCTCGCCGTCCATGCGGCGCGGACCCGTGCAGTGCGCGCATGTGACGACCGCCTTGTGGGGGAAGGTCGAGTTGTGCATGAACACCGGCTTGCCTGAGACATACCGAAGCAGAATGCCTGCCGGGATCACAACAAAATCCGATTCGCAGAAGGCCACGTATCCCTCGTCGTTAAGGAGCGCCAGGGTCAGGCACGCGGTGGTCTTGGACATCGGCATAATCGTGCTCATGCACTCTTTGATGGTGAAGAGTTGAGTGTCATTCTCCTGCATGATCTGTTTGAAGATGCCGTAGAGAATAAAGCCATTGACCAGGAACTCCCGGTCCGTGTCCAAGGTTGTTCCCGGTATGGCCAAGTACTGATCGGTCCACTTTCGCGCGCATTGCATGGCCTTTTCGTCAGCAAACGCCGCGGAAAGGCGCTTACTCAAATCATCGTATGAGACATCAATCAGATCCATCTTATAACGTTCACGCGCCACTGCCGGCGCATCGCCTGCGTACTTGCCCGCGGGACCACCCAGGGCCACTACGCGCGCCCCCGTGAAATTGTGCGCAGCGAACAAGGATCTCAAACGCCACAGCAATTCGTCCTGGTCGTCCACAACGACGTCATCAATAGAGGCGCGCTTTGTCGTGTCCGTGGGATTCTTCTCGGTGCGGAGGTATTCCACGCTCAGGGCTTCGTACCAGTAGTACACCGGCCCGGACTTGTGCCGCACGAACACAATGGCGCCTGCATCCGGAATACAGGCATTGAGCAGCTTCCCGGAACCCGTCGCCGGATACACGATTGTCGCGTCTGCGCCGACTGCGTGCGCCGCTGCCGCCTGCTCCGGTGTGGTGACACAAGCAACCGGCAGAATCTCCATCGGGAACCCCGCGCGCGCGGTCAGGTCTTTTAGCTCCTGCGTGATACGCGCGGCTTCTTCCTTGGCCGAAGCGTCATCCTGGATGTTGCTCCACGACTTCCACGACGTCATCTCCTTACGCTGCGCGACGCGGTACATGAGGATCGGCTGCACCCGCAGTGGCTTTCCGATGGTCATGAGCGGCCGCGCAGGGTCCCACTGGTCTTCGGTCCACCCCGAGGGCGTTGCGGCCGTTGCGGTCATCGGCATAAGAAGTGCCGCCCCGGCCGCCAGTGCGGAAGTTGTTCCCAGGAATTCGCGACGCGTGATGCAACGACAACACATGGCTGTATCCCCCTACTGTGGTGCGAGCGGTCGATTCAAGACTCCCCTACCTCTATGATCGTCGATGGGATACAATTCGTCAAGATCCTAATATTTCGGCAAAGCCTAATACCTGACGATTACGCTCTGGCGTGCAACTTTGGTATGAAGCGCAGGGGAACGCGGAGCGTTCACAACAAAGGATGTCGTGCATGGCACAAGACAAGACCAAGGCTACTGGGGCGCCCCAATTACGCAGTTACATTGCACCCGGCGCCCCGGCGACGCGCCGGAAAGCGCTGGGTAACGAGTCCTTCCTGCGGCCCGAGATTGGCTTCACGCCCAAGTGGTATCGCGATGCGCTTGGCATTTCCTTTGGCGAGTGTTGGCACACCGACCCGGCATACCGCCGCGAATCGGTTCGCGCCATGAGGGCGGAACTCCGGAAACGGTTCCCCGAAGCAAACATCGGGGGATGCGAGGAGGATGGCCCTCTCGATCTGTTGACCGGTACCTATGGCGCTTGTACGGTCGCGGCCATCTATGGTGCGTCGATCCGTTACGAGGACGATCAATGGCCCGTCGCAGAGCACCTGCTGTTGAATGACGATGCAATAGACACCTTGGAACCTCCGGATCTCGATTCGAGTCCCGTCTTTCAGGGGCTAATGGATCAAGTCGACTGGATCGCAAGGGAAGAGGGGACCGTCACAGGCTTCATGAATTGGCAAGGCATCCTCAACAACGCACACCGGTTGCGCGGAGAACCGCTGTTTCTGGATCTACTGATCGATCCGGCCCGATGCCGCCGTCTCTTCGAATGCGTCTGCGCAACAATGATCGACGCCGCCAAACGCCTGCATGCTCGCCAGCGTGCAACCGGATTCAATGTAGAATTCTTCACCGTAAGCAACTGTCTGGTGAATCTGGTCTCTTCGGACCACTATCGCGAGCTACTGCTTCCATTCGATATTCGCATTGCGGAAGCCTTTGGCAGTATAGGTATTCACAACTGCGCGTGGAGTGTCGATCCGTACATAGACGCCTATGCCGAAGTGCCGAATGTCGGCTATGTGGACATGGGTGTGGATTCGGATCTGCCCAAGGTCCGCGCGCTATTTCCGCACGCGCGTCGCGCGGTAATGTACCGCCCGACCGACCTTGCCGTGCGCTCGTATGACGAACTCTACGAGGAAATGAGCCGAATTGGCCACGAACTGGGTCCCTGCGATATCGTTGCCGCCGACATCGAAAGTGGCACTCCTGACGACAAGGTGACGGGCCTCATTGACGTCTGCCGCCGAGTCAGCAGTGAGCGCGCGTTGCGATAGCGCCGCGCACCAATATCAATCTACAACTTTGCCTCAAACTTGCGTGAGGTCGCGTATACGTGCACGCCTTGCGCCGCTACGCCATCGCGGAATCCGCCATCGTTGACGGTATGTTCTTCGTTCGAATACAGACGAAAGAGCGTTTTGCCCTCCAGTTCTTCGGGCAGTCCCTCTATCTGGAAGGCCACGCCCACGCGCTGTTCGTTCATGGCGATCAGCACCCAATCATTGTCGACTTGCCGGAAGAGCAATTTCGGGTCGCCGCCGTTGAACGCAGTATAGTTCGTCTCGGCAAGTACCACGGGCGACATCGGCGGCACGGTGCCCACAATGGCAGGCTCCAGGGCGCGCAGTTCTTTGCAGACTTTCATGATGTCACCCCAAAGCGCGCCATCTTTCTTGATGTAGGATGTTCCCCAATAGATGAGCGCATTTGCTCCGTGCAACAAGGAGTTGTATGCCATAAACCGCGTTTCCGCATACGTGGGCTGGCGGCCATTGACGGGGTCGGTGGGATTGAACCGGTCCTGCAGGTCCACCCAACCAAATCCCTGTAGCACCATCCAGCAGGCTTTGCCCGGCGCTCCGGCGCGCATGTGCTCAGTAAAATCTCCAACAACGGTAAGATCGATGTTCGGGAGAGTCGACCCGTGCAACACACCTTTGTTAAAGGGCGCTGGGTAGATATCGCAACCCGCCGCGTGGACACCGCGATTGAAGTGGCGCAGGTCCGCAATGGAGTTGCCGGGGGCATGGTTCTGCCAAAAAACGTGGTTCTTGTCCAGCGACCAGACACACTCCCAACCCCGCGTTAGCTCGTCGCCCAATCGATTGGCCGCTTGAATTCGGTTGGTCACTTGGAGGTCTGGATTCGGATTCTCCGAACCAAGTTCCTTCCACAAGGCGTTTATCGCTTCTTCGCTCTCTTTCCACATACTTCGCTGGGCATAATCCGCACCCTTCAGGAGTAGTCCATTCCACCGCGCCACATCTTCTTGGGAATGGGTCGGGGCCGCTTTCTGAATGAGTTCCATGAGTCGCTTGGGTTGCTCTCCCAACTGCCAATCGTAACTCTTGAACCATTCCAGCCAGAGCGCTTCGTCGGGGCCTTCCCAACACAGAAGGGCCGGATGATCCTTGAACCTCTTGACTGTCGCTTCCAGGGCAGCCTTCGCTTCTTGGTTCCCTTCGGGCAACGCCACCTGGGGACCCAGCGGAACCCATCCCCACATGCCCAATTTCTGTAAGCGATCGAGAGACGTCGCATCACCGCCCACACTTACGAGATTGATGCCGCTGTCGGCCATTTGTTTGAGCAGCGCGTCGTCGGCCGGGAGTTCGTAGACGCCAAGAATCAAGTGCGGCCTGCCGTCACGAATCACAAACCCGTCCGGCGTAAACGCCACATCGGCAAGGGCTATTGTCGAGAGCATCAATCCAAGACAAACCGTGGGAATCAAACGTACCATCGCGTGAAATTTGAACTGCCCCATCATGATTCTGCCCCCTAGCCTCTTGGTGGTGTCATCGTAGTATCGGTGTTCGCTGACAGACTTCTCGCCCAGTGGAGGCAGCCTACTTAGCCCGGTCAGGAATCTTCAAGTGCCAATGTCCGGTACTTTTCGGTACTCATGCGGCGTAGTCGTCAGGCTCTTGTTTTCGATTCTGCTTCCCTTCGTATGCAACAATCGCTGGCTAAGAGTATGGAGGCCTGAGCCATGCGGATTCTTTCTCGTCTAACCGTTTGCGTTATTGCGCAGATGTCTTTGCTGCCTGGGGTCAGTCTGGGTGAAGTAATCGGCATCCCGCTCAAGCCAGATCCGCCCATCGCGATTGACGGAGACCTCGGCGATTGGCGAACCGTTCCAAATGCGCTTGGCATCACGAACGCAACACAAGTGACTTATGGGGCGGGCGCGTGGACAGGCGCTTCGGATTTGAGCGGAAAAGTACGGTTCGCGTGGCGGACCGAATACCTCTTTGTCGCTGCGGAGGTGGTGGACGACACCATATCCCAGCGAGGGCGGGGACAAGACGTGTGGAAGGGCGATCACCTCATGCTCTTTCTTGATGTCTCCCCGCAGCAGGATGCCGGAAGATCCTCATTCGGAGACGGCCAATATCAGATTGCGCTTAGTCCGGGCAGCCTGAGCACCTCGGGCGGTCCGCTGCTTGACACCAAACCCGAAGCCTTTGCATACAAGCCCGACGGCATGCAACTGAGCGGCGCTGAGGTCGCCGCTGTGCGAACCACGTCGGGATACACGATTGAAGCTGCGCTGCCTTGGTCAGCATTCAACAACTTCGCGCCGTCTGAGGGCGCGTCTCTGTCTTTTGAAATTGGAGTCTCCGACTGCGATTCTCCAGACCCTCATCAAGATTCGATGATGACATCCGACGCGCGCCCGTGGGAGATCACTCGGACCCGCTTAAACCCTGCGATGCTTGCCGGTACCGACGGGAAGCCGCGTGAGGCATCAAAGGGGGTACCTGTATTCGCTTCACTTGAAGTCGCCGGCGGTGCCGAGAAGAGCGTGACGTTTGACGTGCCGCAGACACCCGCAGGCCTTGAAGCCATCCTCACGTTTAAGGCGCGAATGCAATTCGAAAAGGTTGCGGGGTGCAATCCGGCACTGGCATTGCGATTGAATGGCAAGCCCGTCGAAGCGACGCGCATGATCAATAAGCCGCAGCGAGCGAAGGCGCGCGGCGGGGACATCTACAGTCTGGGTGCAGGCGAACGAATTGTCATGTTCTACAGTCCCGATTTTGAGTCCACCGAGAAAGACCCGCATTACGGACTGGTGGATAAGTATCCGGCCTGCTACTTCGAACTACGCGTATCGGACCTCCTGCAAACCGGAACCAATCAATTGACTGTTGCTAATACGGGGACTCCGGACTTGCTGTTGGTGGCGGCCGATGCCCAGCTCGTAGATCGGGCACATGCGGAGAACGTTCAGGCCAAGGCCGGGCGGCCCACAGGTGCGCTGCCCTTCATTCGCCCCAAACAGACTCTTGAAACGGCGTTCACTATGGCGGAGCAGCCCGATTGCGCCATCGATGTCACGATCGGAGAGAAGACGTTTCATGTCACAACCCGGTTCTCCACACCTCGTCCAGGTTGGGTGACGGGTAGCAACGAATCCTTCGACCACAAGCGCGAACTGCGGAAAGAGTCCGAAACCATCGTCGTGCGCGACACGCTTACGAATCGAACCGATCAGCCCCTCGCCATCATGCATCGCCACGAATGCAACTTGGGAGATGCCGTTGAACGAGTATGGTTGGGTGGACTTGAGCAACTGGACAAAGCGGGAAGCATTTCGCAACCGGCAAATCCAACGGTGTGCGCCGGCTCATCGCGCGCTGCATTGGGCATGTTGCCGCTCGACGACGTCTTTCGGCTGCATGCCAGTGTATTTGCGCTCGACGGGACTGTCGGTCTTGCGGACAACAATTTGGTGCTCGCTCCAGGCGCTACGTATACCACCGAATGGGCAGTCGTGCCCCTTCCTGCCGCAGACTACTTCGATTTCCTTAACGTTGCGCGGCGGCTTGTGAATGCAAACTTCACCGTTGACGGGGGCTTTGCCTTCTTACGCAACGGCCCGCTTACCGATGTCTGGACTGATCAGCAAGTGGCCGACTTCATTCGTTTCAAGGATCCAAAGTACATCTGTGCGTGCGGCCACCCAACGTACAACGGCCAGTTTCCGCATGGAACGATCTTTCACCAGTTGGATTTCACGAGCTTTCGCGAATCGTTTGCGCGGTGGCGCCGCTTGGAGCCAAACCGGGAGTATCTCGTCTATTTCCATTGCTTTCTGGACGTACGTGAAGACGGACCAACCTTATTTGCGGATGCACGTCTGCTGAGTCCTGACGGGAAGCAGACAGACTACGGCGAAGAATCGCAGCGGCTGTATTTCCCCACGGAGAACAACTCGTTTGGCCCGGAGATTGCCAAGAATGTGGACGACATACTCGGGCCTATTGGAGCAGACGGTGTCTACTGGGACGAACATGAATACAGCCGTTGGCAATACCACTATGGAGAGCCGTGGGACGGATTCTCCGGCGATATCGATCCTACGAGCATGACGGTGACCCGCCTTAAGTCCTCAGTTACCCTGTTGACCGAACCGTGGAGACTGGCGCTCGCAAAGCGAATCCTGGCGAAGGGCCCGCTGATCGGCAACGGTCCGCCCTTCACGCGCGCAATGGCCGCTTTGCAGTTCCCGTGTTTTGTCGAGACGGGCAGTATCACCAACTGTACGCAAGCTCACCTGTATTCTCCAATCGCCCTCGGCGATCACTTGACCGAACGAAGCGAACAAGACGCCTACGGCATTATACTGGCCGCGCTTGACTTTGGGTGCGTTTACCACTGGTACAACGACCTTGACGTAGTTCCGACGCATCCGCATATCACGAGTTTCATGTATCCCATCACACCCATGGAACTTCACGAAGGGTACATCATCGGTAAGGAGCGCATCATAACGAATCGAAGCGGTTTGTTTGGCTGGGGGGACATGAGTGCGCACGAAGTTCACGTCTTCGACGACACGGGCCGCGAAGCCCCCGGCTTCCAGACGAAGGAGGTCGTCAAAGACGACGCTCGCTATACCGAAGTGCGCATCGGTGAAGGATGGTCGGCTGCCATAGTCCGCAAATGATTCGCGAGAATTGACTCGCGCTTCATAGGAAACAGGGGCAACGGTCACCTATAATCAAAGCTCTATTCGTTGCACTATGTTCAACACGCAGGGGGACAGTCTCATGACGAGTGAATCCCGATTCGTCCAGTGCTTGATGGTACTCGCGCTTGCGTTCGCGTCTGTATCGGCACAATCCGCCGATGCCCCTAAGTTTCAACTAGCCACGTTCGAGGCGGATATCACCATCCCCATTGGCCACGCGTGCATGGGCGGAGGAATCTCACCCGCCGTGGAGATTGTGGACCCGTTATACGCCAAGGGTGTGGTCCTTCTGGGCGCGGAGAAGCCGCTTGTCTTCCTGGCATTGGATTGGTGCGAGGTCCGCAACGACGCCTACGACCATTGGCGGTCCGCGTTGGCCGAGGCCGCCGGTACAACCCGGGAGCGCGTCTTGATGACGAGTGTTCACCAGCACGATGCGCCCGTGGTCGATTACGAAGCTCAACGGATACTCGACGAAGTCGGTCTCGAAAAGTCCTTGTGCGATGTGGCATTCGCCAAGGACTGCGTCGCGCGGGTCGTGGACGCCATGAAGAAGGCCCTACAGAATCCTAAACCGGTCACGTACTACGGTATTGGCTTGGCCAAAGTCGAAGGCGTAGGTTCCAATCGCCGCGTCGTCTTCCCGGATGGCAAGGTAACCTATGGAAGAAGCAGCGCCACGGCAGATCCCGCGGTACGTGCATTGCCCGAAGGCATCATCGACCCCTATGTGAAAACGCTGAGCTTCTGGAACGGAGACACGCCACTCGCCGCCCTGAGCGCCTACTCGACGCACCCGATGAGTTACTACGGCAAGGGCGGTGTATCCGCCGACTTCGTCGGCATGGCCCGTGCCATGCGCCAAGCCGATATGCCCGGCGTATTTCAGATGTACTTCACGGGGTGCAGCGGCGACACCACCGCCGGAAAATTCAACGATGGCAATCCCGCGAACCGGCCCGTATTGGCGGAGAAGATGCATCAGGGCATGGTGAAGGCGTGGGAGAACACGCAGCGCTATCCGCTGGAGCAGGTCGCGTTCCGTGTGGCTGCATTGAACCTCGTTCCCAAGAACTTCGGCGGGTATTCGGAAGAGGATTCGAAGAAAACGGTCGCGGATGCGAATCAGAAGACCTTTCAACGGAATCTTGCGGCCATGAATCTAAGTTGGCGCAAGCGCGTCGCGGCCGGTGAACCTATTGATCTGCCTGTCGCAGACTTCGGAAAGGCCAAGTTCGTTGTTCTGCCAGGCGAGTCGTTTGTGCAGTACCAAATTACCGCGCAGGGGCTTAGTCCTGATGCGCCGCTACTTGCCGCCGGGTTTGGCGAATGCGCGCCGGGCTATATCCCGTCGGCGGTTGCGTCTGCGGAAGGATATAACGAAGAATCCTGGTGCTGGGTGGAGCCCGGATCTGAGCCGTTAATCACCCAGGCCTTGCAGATTGCTGTCGGTGGTTTGGAGATTCCCGCTAAGTAGCGCTGTGGAGCATGCGTGTTGATAGGCGCGCTTAGGGTTTGACCGGTTTCATCTTGAGCTTCGACGTAACGCGCCGCAATTCGCGCTCGATATTCGATCCTTGATAGAACCAGAGGCGGCCTTTGAGCGAAACCCGTTCTCCGGGCGCGGCGTCTGGCAAGATCGGGTCAGCGTGAATGCATGGGACATCCTCATTGCCCCAGCTCCGTCCGCAACGGTCGAACGCCACGCAGATGAAGCGCTTGCCATCCTCAGACCCGACCGCGGCAGCGGTCGAATCATACGTCTTTCGCTCCTGAGTCAGTGCATTGAACCCCGGCGCGCCTTTCAGCATCACGCAGATCTGTGTACGCATGCCGGTCAACGGCTCCTTCGTGCCGTTTTCCAACCATAGCTCCATGTCGGCACCGGCTTTGTCAGGAGTGATAGACGATCCAAAGCGGACTCCGTTGGGCAACGTTTGGTCTAGACGAAGCCCGCCCTTGGGGTCACGAGTCCAATCCACATTCTCAATCACCACATTCTGCTCGTTCCAAATGGTGGGCACGTGCGTGTGAGCCAGATACGTCAATCCCAGATTGCTGAAGATTGCCTCCGGCAAGTCGACCACAACGTAACCGCCGCCTTTCCATGGGAGAAAGGCACTTGCCTTTGTTCCGCGCAATGGGTCGATGGCACCCTCGAGGAAACCAATTCGCGGATGACGGCCACCGGGATACGGCAACACGCGGACTCGATTGTGTCTTGAAGAGGGCTTGGTTGTTCCAGGGACGATGCCAAGTTTGCCCGCTTGCTCGCCAATTTCTTGCGGCGACATCCAACACACTTCGGCCGCTTCATCAACTGAGTACGCATGCTGCACAAGCATGTTGTCCAGCCAGAAGGGCAGGTCCGCGCGCGTTGCGGTTACTTCCTGCGGCAACTTCATCTTGCTCGGTTCAATTGCCGGATACCGAACTTCTATCATCGGGTCTTTTGGCAAAGCCGCGGGGATGTACTTCTCGACGTCGCGCATGGCTATGACGTGATAGCCGCCATCGTGCAGATACTGCATGTATTCACGGAACTTCTCTGGAGGCGTGTGAACCCAGGGATGCGCTACATCAGGCACACCATGAAACTGCAGGACAGCGATTCGCCCGTCACGTGCTTGCTCGACGACGCGCTTTATATCCTCCAGCGTGCAGTCGGGGTATCCATCGCGCGACGTGGGGATTAGCAATGGATCGTTTTGACGCGGCTCGTACAGTGGACCCGGTTCGAGTTTGCCATATGGCACTTCGGGCTGCATGCCTCGACGAGCGAACTTGTAGCCCAATTTGCGAAGCCGTTGCAGCGCTTCGGGTCCAAAACCGTTTCCTGTCCACGCAAAACTGACGGGCTTTGGCACGCCGACTTTGCCCAACTCATTCTCTACCAGGGCCATTTCGCCTGCGATGCGCGCTGCCGCCTCGGGTTCTGCGAAATTGGGATGTGTCCACGAGTGATTGCCGATCTCGAACCCCATCTTGTGAAGAGTCGCGATGTCCTCCCATGACATGAAGTTCTCGGTGTCATTCATCCAGAGATGGCACACAAAGAACGTCGCGCCGAATCCGTATTCTTTTAGCATGGGCGCGACATACGAGAGATGCGACTTCACGGCGTCGTCAAATGTCAGCACGACCGTCTTGTCGGGAACCGGCTCCTGTGCGCGTGAAGCGAATGGGATCAAACCAAGGATGACGCCTACCAACAATGCGTGCGTTCGCATGGTACAAGCTCCAATAGATTTGCGAGGACCACTTTGGGCTAAATGTCTCTGAACTCTTTCGATTCGATCCTTACAGTCCAAGAACGCGTGCTGCGTTCTCAACGTAAATCTTCTTGCGCACGTCTTCGGGCAAGTCAATCTTCCCCAAAACGTCAAACTGAGGGATCTCCTGTTTGGGCGCAAGGTAATCCGTGCCAAACATCAGGCGGTCTTGCCGCCGGATGAGGAACTCGCGCGCAAACTCGGGGTCGCGTGTAAGGGCATTTGCCCCGCTGCCCGCAGAAAGATCTCCATACAAGTTCGGATACTTGTCCATGAGCGTGTCGATGGCGCCGCCCGGCGCAATCTTCCCTTTGGGATACGTCCCAAACATTTCCTGTGTCATATCACCGCTGATGGATGCCCACCAGCCTTGCGCGTGTCCGATGAAGATCGCGTCGGGCGCGCTCGCAAGGGCCTTCTCCAAACCAGGTAGTCCGGGTACGTCCGTATTCCGGATGTTATCCATATGAAAGAGGAGGGGCAGCTTCAATTCCGAGCACGCCGCATAGATTTCCAGACTGCGAGGATCGTCGATAGGCGTGCCGCACTTGTGTTCGCCGAAACCTCTCGCGCCTGCGTCGACGTACTTCTTGAGCATCTTCACCTTCTTCTCGACGGTGTTGTGCTCTTCGGTGCGCGGATCGATAGTGCAGAAGGGGATAAGCCGATCGCGGTGTGGGGCCGTCTCCTTCAATGTAAAATCGACGGATACAACGTAGTCGAAAGACTCCGGTGAAATGAGCGACAGTACAATGGCCTTCATGATCCCCTGCGAATCCATCCAGCGCAAGAGGTCTTCGCCGCTCAATGGAAGACGGTTTCCCCATTGTTGACCGACGTGTGTATGCACGTCGATGTATTTCCCCGCGGCAGGGGTCGCGACCTGCTCTTGCGCGGTTGCTTCGAGAGTCAGCGCCGCACCAACCGCAAAGCCAACCGCGCCGCGCGTTGTACTAGCGAGAAACTGTCTACGGCTCACACCTTCGTCCAGACTGAGATCCTCATTCGTGCTCATGACCAACTCCAAGAGTGCGCTCCTGCCAACGCATCTTCTGTTTTCTGTGCGTTGACCAATTCTCGCACATGCTACTTAGGTTTCAACTCCGAGTCTACAAAAGCGTACGCCGCTTCACGCGCTTCATTTGAGAAATCATGTTCCGTATTGGGATGAATCGCGGTAAGCTTTTCGGAGGCGTTCAGCAGACCGAAAACCGGCTTGGCTGCTTCCAAACACTCGTGTACGCCGTTCACATCGAAATTACTGTCCCGCAGCGGCGCACTAATAAATACCGCTCGGGGCGCTATGGCGGCCAGCACCTCGGAGAAATCGAACGGCATCTTCTTGGGATCCTTGCCATATACTTCTGCGATTCGCGGCATATACCCCTTGTGCGTCCAGCCCGTCAGATCGCCGCCGTAGTATTTCCCAAACGAACAAAATCCACAGCTCGTAACGGCCACCTTCAGGCGCGTGTCGAATGCCGACACAAACAGAGAGTTGTGCCCGCCCAGCGAATGCCCAATGACGCCAATGCGCTCCGGGTCCACCTCGGGCAATGATTGAAGGTAGTCCACACAGCGCATGTGGTTCCAGATCCCCTTCATGGTCGCGCTGGCATAACCCATGGCGTAGACGTCTACCTTGTACTCGCCAAAGCCCGGATAGTCCGGCGTCAAGGTGATGTATCCGCGCTCCGCCAATTCGAGGGCGTACTGTTTTGCTTTGTCCGTGCCCAAACCTGCCGGCTCATCCTTGCCAATCGCAATCGTCTGGTGAAGGCAGAGCATGGCAGGGGCCTTGTCCTTCAGTTTCTTTGGGATCATCAGGTAGAAAGGCAGACGGTCGCCTTTCTCGACGGCAATGGTCATTTTTCGCCGGACGAGTCCCGGCATATCAGACTCTTCGAGAATCTGCGGATCTGCGGGTACGCGCGCCGAGCTATCCGGCAAGGGCCCCATGACGAGTTGCATGCTCTTCACGATATGCTCGCGGCGATGCACCCAATCGGCAGGCGAACCAATTGGATGACTGTGGCCTGATGTATCTGTGTACACAAGCAGGTTTGACTTGTCCGCGTAGAACGGCGGTTCCTGCGCCCATACCAGTCCGGCGCACACGGCAAGCATGGAGAGCCTTATCGCGACACTCCGGTTCCGTTTTCCCATGCAGTTTCTGCTCCGCACGATCTACTGCAGCAATTCGCGCATGGCATCCATCAACACGGGTTCAACCTCGGGTGCCGTGAGCGATGCGTAGATCCCGTCTTCATAACCACCCTGCGTATACGCAATCGCCGTGCAAATGTAGCCGGGGCCATAGTTGCCATACGCCGCCATGCAGACGAACGCGTCCTTCTTCATATCCTGCGCCGCAAGCTGATACTCGATGAAGAGCTCGCCCGGCATATGCATGATATCCGCGGTACCCAGCGTGAGCCGGCTCAACGTAATCTTGCTTCCCGCCTTCTGCGTCTGGAGCCACGACAGTACGTCGGCAGAAATCAGACGTTCATTCTCCTTCGCGTTGGGGTCCTTCAGGCGGTTCGTTTCGTACTCTTCGCTGATCTCTTTACGAAGAGGAAGTGTCACATCTTTAGTCGTCCATTTGACGCTCGCTGCATTCAATGGGCTCTTAACCGTCGCTTCCCATGCCTTCTTCATGCCTTCCGCCAATCGGCCAACAAGCACGGGCCGATTCTCTGGGGCGCCGTCGTTATATTTGCCAGATGTTATATTTCCGCCCGCGCCGTTGAAATGAATCAATACAGTGCCCGGCAATTCCTGCTCGCGAGCCGCGCGCGCAAGGCCAGGGATGTCCGAGCTCACGTGCCCTTTGCCATAGTGACTCTGCGGATGCGTTGCATAATACGAAAGAACAACTACTGGCGTTTCGCCGTCCCAAAGACTGACGAGTTTTACCATGGGGTCAATCGTTCCTTCGGGGCATGCGCGCGCTTCGGGATCCTTTGTGGCCGTCCAGCGAATGTACTTAACCTTTCCATCCGGGCCGAGAACGCGTCGATTGGAGGCAACCATCTCCACTTTGGCTTGGCCGATGCCAACCTGATTGACGGGTCTTGGGGCCTTCAACGCTTCTCGCAGGGCCGCTGCCGCCCGGCTGATGGTGTCGCGCGCAAACTCGACATTGAAGGACTTTCCTGCGAGTCCGTTAGCAGCCAGAATTTCCGAGTTGGTAAAATCGCAGCTTGGCGCATCGTGCTGGTGAACGGTATGCACGGCTACTCGGTCGATCGTTGTTCCCGCGGCCTCCGCCAGTGCCTGCCGCCATGCGTCATGCCCGCCGTTTCCTATTCCGACCCAGTCCACGGAGCAGAGCACAATCGGGGACTGCCCTTCGGGTAGGATAGCGATGCCCCTGGCGCTCAACGGATCGTCCACTGCGCTCGCGGGTTCGACTCCTCCTCCGCAGAGTGGCGAACCCATTGGCGGCGTCGCATCGATAACGAAAGTCGCTACCGACACCCCTTGCCCCAGCGCTGGGACAACGGCCAACCCAATCCCCAATGCAACGACGCCAAGAATTCTCGTCAACATAATGCCCCTCTTTCCCTTCGTTCCGCACCGTGCACCGAAAAGCAGCATCCAATCAAACGGTCATCTGTCGGGTTCTGACAATTCTACGCCTTCCCCCAAAGCTCCTTAATCATCGCCAGTCCATTCTTTGCCAGATGCTCTTCGCTGGGAGCCATCTTGCGCCAAATACAGGTTGCGCCCGCGATATCCGGCAGCCAACTTCCAAATGCCTCTATTGTGAGCCACCGGTCATAGCCGATGGCCTTAAGGGCCGCGAACGTCTCGTGATAGTTGATGTGATCCTCGCCGGGGGTTGCGCGATCATTTGCTGAAATATGGACATGGCAGATGCGCTTGCCCGCGTCGCGGATTGCTTTCCCAAGTCCCTTTTCCTCGATGTTGGCATGAAATGTGTCATACATCTGCTGTACCGACGGAAGCCCCACTTGATCCACCACGCGCGCCGTATCGCTCTGAGTGTTCAGGAAATAGGTCTCGAATCGATTCAAAGGTTCGATGGCAATCATGATGCCGGCTTCGCTCGCATGCTCGCCCACGAGGCGCAATCCTTCCACGCACCGTTTTACTTCTTCCTCCACGGGGCCGCGCCCAACGAGCCTGCCCACGGGGGAGTACAACGGTCCTCCGAGGCTTTCCGCGCCAAGTTCGGAACAGGCATCAATACAGGTCTTTAGAAAATCGACAGCGGCCTTTCTCTCGGACGCATCGTCACCGATTAAGTTGGTCCCCTCAGGCAACACGGTGACTGCGGTCCTCCCGAGTGCATACCCATCCAGAACGAATGCCAAGTCAGCCCACGGTGACTTGTCCGGCGCAAACATGGGAAACTCAACGCCATCGAAACCCCACGAAGCGATCTTCTCGATCAGAGGTATGTGGGTCTTATCGGCCGCCCCAGTCCAAAGCAGCAAGTTCATCCCCGTTTTCATATGAGTACTCCGTAAAATTAGAAAAGACCTCAACCATGCTACCACGCGAATGGCCGCATCACAATTGCGCGCTGAAAGCCGTTTTCGCCCCGCTCAACCGTATGTGATACCCTTTGCCTCCAAATGAAGAGGTTTAACCATCCATGAGTGCCTACAACGAGTGGGCCGAATACTATGACCTGTTCCACAACGGGATTCCCGGCGATGTGGAGTTTTACGTCAATCAGGCTTTGCGAGAGGGGGGGCAAACCCTCGAATTGGGCTGCGGAACCGGACGAATTACGATTCCATTGGCTGCGGCGGGTGTTGACGTCACGGGACTCGATAATTCAGAGGCGATGTTGGATATCTGTCGCGCCAAGAAACGGGCCTTCGGCAAGACATCGGGCCGCACGAGGCTCGTGAAGGGCGACATAGCCAATTTCAGACTGCCCCGGACATTCGAGTTTGTCGCGATGCCCTATCGAGCATTTATGCACCTGCTAACCCAGGAAGAGCAGCGGTCATGTCTTGCGTGCGTCTACCGTCATCTTAAGCCCGGAGGTCTGTTCATATTCGACACCTGGGCCGCGAAGCCATCATTCCTGCTTCCCATGGTCGTGAAGAAGGCGGGAAGCCCCAAGCGAGTCTCCCCACGGACACGCCTCCGCAATGGGCATACCCTGGAACACTACTGCGAATCGCTCTGCGATGAATGGCGTCAAGGTCTGATCGAGAAACACACCATCCATGAACATGACAGTTCGGGTTCTATGATTCGAACAGTAAATCTATCCATGACACGTGTCTGGACGACGCCAAGGGAGATGGCACTGCTCGTCGCATTGGCAGGATTCGAAGTTGAAGCCGTCCTGGGCGATTTCTACGGAACGCATTTCGGACCAACGCACAGCGACATGATATGGATTCTGCGAAAATAGGGTCGCCCTGACCTGCCTCTTGCGCATCTGTTCATGGGAAGCGCAGACAATCAGCCCCGAATCTCGAATCGCACATACTTCGAGTCAGAGTCGCGCCACTCGACCTCAACGTCGCTGACGCGCGCGTACGGCGGTCCTTCCCGGCACCATCCCAACATGAGATCGAGTGACTCTTTGGGTCCGGCAAACTCTGCTTCGACGCTACCGTCGTATGCATTTCGAACCCAGCCGGTTAAGCCGAGCGCGTTTGCCTCCCTGTAGGTCGCATATCGAAACCCGACACCCTGTACGCGGCCACGAATTGTCACGTGCAGCGTGGTTGCCATGGTCCTATAGCGGCAATTCCCCAAGTCGATCGCGATAGTCCGAGTAAGCCAATGCGACTGCCGACTGGCATGCTATGGCGCTCACGCTTGGGTCTGGTGATTCGAGACATGGCGCAAGTATCGGCAATAAGGTCTTCACATTGAGCGTTCCCAGAACGCGCAATACCGTAATCTGGACGGCAGGGGTCTCAATGTCAAGCAATTCTTGGAATACTCCCGCGTTCGTGCGGTCACCGGCACGAATCAGGGCTGCTGTCGCAAGCGCCCGCCGCGCAATAAATTCAGGCGTCGGATCGTAACGCTGATTCAGGTAGTTGCGCAGGTATTGCAGCGCCTTCATTTCGCCTTTGGGGGCAAGCACCAGCGACGCACTGTATTGAAGTGACGGCACCTTCATCATTTCGTCGCGCATCAATTGAAGACCCTCTGGGTCATTCATCTCAAAAAGGACACTCACGACGCGGAATTTTGCGAGTCCTTCCGCCTTTGGCAGCTTGAGTTTCATCTGTTCAGCGATTTCCGGGCCCCCCAACTTGACCAAAGCCGATGCCGCCGCGGTGGAACGTTCTTCGCTGCGTTCCATTATCATGGTAAGCAGCGTTGGGATTGATTCGCGATCTCCCAGCTTGGCCAGTGCGCGCGCCGCAGGCGCGGAAATCTCCGGGGCGCGGTCCTGAAGCATACGCCGCAAGTCAGGAATGGAATCTTCGTCCTTCGTCAGACCGGCCAGCGTGGCAGCCAATCCGCGAATATTGCGATCCCCGCTGGCAAGTCCTTGTTTGATCGACTCCTTCGGAACGTCCGCATCACCGGCAATGTAGAGATTGCCCGACGCGATCAAGGAGGTGTACAAGTCATTGCCGGTTTCAAGGCTCGTCAAATATTCGATGGCCGTTTTCTTGGCGTCTTCACTTCCCGCCATCGCAAGCACTTGAGCGCTCTTGACGCGAATGGGCTGGTTGGCGGCACTGTTCGTGAAGAGTTCCGTCGCACGAGTAATTGCGCGGTCCAATGTGCCTTGCTGTTTATCAGTCAATCCCCGGTCCACCCTGGAGCTAATGGTGCGTACACGCACTACCTCGCCCTGCACGCGAATCTCCTTCACGTCCGAAAGCTTGTAGTAGTTCTTTTCTCCACGCGAGTTGACGACGGTCAGAAGACCGTTGGCGACGCTATCCACCTTCACGTTGGCATCTTCGGCGCCAATTTTCAGTTGGACCGTAACCAAGGTGTCCGTTCCCGCGATATCCGCGAGGCTTGCGCCTTTGCCGCCGGTAACCGGCGCTTGCGCCATGACAGCGGCCGAAATCACAATCGCCGCCGCGAATCCAAACAATTGCTGACGAGTCACGATAAAGTCTCCTCGGTATTTACTGACACTCTAGCTAATGCAGTTCCAACTGTTCGTCCTTGATCAATCGGTCCAGGAATCGCTTGGCCGCATCCAAGGATGGTACAAGCGGGTTGATGGTCAAGGCTTGGAGCGCATATTCATACGATTTGTGGCGTGCCGCTTCAACGGTGAGGCGGTCGCTTTCTTTCACAGCCTGGAAGAGACCCTTCAGGAACCTCGGGCAGCTTCCCACTTTGCGGGGTTTCAGGCTCTTCTTACCAACCTGTACGGGAATCTCAACGCTGCAGTCATCCGGAAGGTCCCGGACGGCCCCGTCGTTTCGAACACACAAGACCGTCTCGCGATCCTTCTTGCTTTCGAATGCCTCGATGAGCGGCACAATCGTCTCTTCGTACCAGACTGCGTTGCGGGCGCGCGTCAACTCGGGCACCTCGCTCAGGTGTTCGTCCTGATAGAGTTTGAGGATTTGCTTCTCCGCTTCATGGAGCACTTCCGCGCGAAAACGGGAACAGGCTTGTTGATGCTTGAGGATTTCATCCTGGTGGAAGTAAAGGCTGACTGTCCGTGTCGGAATCATCCGGAACAAATCGATCAATGCGTAATCGAAACCATCGTCCTGATGGTGTTCCAGTCGCTCCAACAGGCGGCTCATATGGCTCCTGCCGTCTATCTTCACATCTTGTATCCATCCAAGGTGATTCAAGCCGATGTAGTCCACCTCAAGTTGAGAAGGATCGTGACGGAGGATTTCGGCCACCTGCTTCACACAGACGCCAGGCAGGTCGCAAACGCCAATCACGGAGACCTTGCTATAGCGCACAAGCGCATCGACGCAGATCCCCATTGGATTGGTGAGGTTGATGAATATCGCGTCGGGCGCGACGGCCTCTACGCGCTCTGCCATCTTCATCACAACCGGCAAGGTCCGCATGGCATTGGCGAATCCGCCTGCTCCCAGGCTTTCATCGCCGACCATACCCTGTTTGGGCGGAAGCTTCTCGTCTCGTATGCGCGCTTGCATACCGCCCACGCGAACGTGGTTGATAATGTACCGCGCCCCGGCTACGCCCTTGTCGATGTCTGTCGTGGGGACGATCTTCCCGGGATGTCCGCTCTTGTTTAGCAGCCGCTGACAGAAGCCCGCTACCAATGGCAGCTTGGGTCCTTCCCGCCCGACAAGAACGATCTCCTTCACGTTTACGTTGTGAGAGACCACGGAGAGTATCAATTCGGGAATATAGACACTGCTGCCGCCCAGAACCGTGATGCGCTCGATCACACTGCCACCCCTCCCAACTGCTAAATGCCTACCAAGTCACTCACTATTCCGCGCGCCGCGTACAACGCGAATCGCGCCGCGGGGAGAGGCGACCATGATCGCGTTTCCAACTCCACCCTGCCCTTGCGAATTGCCTCAACAATGCCCGCTATGGTCGGTTCCGCTTCAATCCAGGTGCACGTGGTGCACCGGTACGGCAACTCATGCGTGTCTGATGTGCCCACCATCGGAAGCCCATACCGGCGAGCCGCCCGCGCCGCCAGCACGTTTGGATTCAATGGACCCATGTACAGCGAACACCACTCAATCGCATCAAATAAATCGATGTTCAATTTCAGCTGCCGCATCAGGCTATTGGGCGTCGGATAGAACGGATGGGGGGCAATGAATGCCGCGTCTCTTCGCCCAATCGCCCGCAATTCCGCAAATGTTCTCGCTCGGATGTGCTCGGGGGCCGGATTGATGATCAGCACATGACAGTTTTCAATCATGGCCTCGATACCCGGCAACAGGAGTATGCCGCGCCTCTCCGCATACCGTGACAGAGACTCAGTGTAAACGGATCGCTCATGGCAGGTAATCGACAAGACTTCGATTCCCTCTTCCGATGCCGCGTCGATCAACATCTCGGAAGAATGGCGTAGGGTATCTCGCGGATCGTCCGCGGCATGTGTGTGAAAGTCAGCCTTCAGCCGTCTCATGAATCCACACCGTGCTTAAACAAATGAATCGCCTATCACAACCACTGCGGAGACTATCCGCTTGCCTTCGTCGAAGTCAACGTCCGAGCAGCTAGCCGAGTACCCCTCTCCCGCACGCACATAGTAGCAGCCGCTTGGAAGCGGTTCAAAATCTCAAGCAAGCTATCGCCCGCTACTTGCGCCTGGAAGGCGCAGGCTCTTGTGCCTAACAGAGTGAACTCATGGTGCCGCTTTCCGCGCCTCTTGAAATTCAGGTCGATTGTCTCTTTCCGGAAACTCAGGAGTATAATGACGGCGGAATGTGTCCTGACTAGGGGTCTAAGAATGGAAGGAGTAGTTGTATGCCGACTCTAATGGAAATTTTGACTCAGAATCTGAACATCTGGCTGCAGAACATGAATGCAAACGCGTCTCAACTGCATTCGATTCTTAATTCTTCTCTTTCCGAATTCCTCTCGATAATCCTTAGCGCACTCGCCGCAATTCTGCCGCCAGCATAGCATTGCCTGATTCTGAATGAGAGAGCGGGCGCATCAGCACTTGATGCGCCCGCCTCTCTTTTTGTTTACTCGGTCTGCGTATCCAATCTAGAGCATGCACCTCAGTCCTGCTATTTGCACCGGCCCAATTGAGCGCCGGGGCAAACCTCTCAATGCCAGGAGAACGAGGATGCACCTCTGCGACATGACAAATCAGGCGGCCGCGTCGGCCAGTTCTTTCAATTCGAATTTAAGACCAGCGCCTTCGCGTTCAGCCACAACGTGGGCGCCATCGGAAATGCGTCCTTCCAGTATCTCCATTGCCAGCGGATCCAGAACCATGCGTTGAATCGCCCTTTTCAGCGGTCTCGCGCCGTATGTTGGGTCGAATCCATGCTCGGCTAGCAGGTCACGCGCGGCGTCGGTCAGCTCCAAGGTGATGCGCTTGTCGGCCAATCGTTTCGCCAATCGCTTCACCTGTACGTCCACGATTCGGCGGATATGTTCCCGTTGTAGCGGGTGGAACACGACAATGTCGTCGATTCGGTTCAGGAATTCCGGCCGGAAGTGGCGGCGCAACACGTTCATCACTTCTTCAACCTTTTCGTCTTCAGAACCGCCCGCACGTTGGAACACCTCGCTCCCGAGGTTGGAGGTCATGATGACCACGGTGTTCTTGAAGTCCACTGTGCGGCCCTGGCTATCGGTCAGCCGTCCGTCGTCAAGCAATTGCAGCAGCACGTTGAACACGTCCTGATGGGCCTTTTCGATCTCGTCGAACAGGATGACGCTGTACGGTCGCCGTCGAACGGCTTCCGTCAACTGGCCGCCCTCGTCGTAGCCGACGTATCCCGGGGGCGCGCCAATCAGACGCGACACGGAATATTTCTCCATGTATTCGCTCATGTCGATCCGCACCATGGCGTTCTCGTCGTCAAACAGCAGTTCCGCCAAAGTTCGCGCAAGTTCCGTTTTGCCGACGCCGGTCGGTCCGAGGAAGATGAACGAGCCAATGGGCCGTTCCGGTTCCTTGAGTCCTGCCCGCGCACGTCGCACCGCATCCGACACGACCCGAATGCCGTCGCGTTGACCAATGACGCGTTCAGCGAGCCTGTCTTCCATCTTCAGCAACTTGTCCATCTCGCCTTCCATCATTTTGGTGACGGGGATTCCGGTCCAGTTCGATACGATCTTCGCGACATGTTCTTCGGTCACTTCCTCCTTCAGGAAACTTCCGCTCTTCTGCAAATCGGCCAAGCGCGCGTTCTCCGCGTCGAGCCTCTTCTGCAGTTCGATAAGCGCTCCGTACCGAATCTGGGCCACTTTGTCCAGTTGCCCGGCTCGTTCCGCGATTTCTTCCTGGCGTTTTGCCTCGTCGATTTCTTCCTTGACCTTTCGGATGGCATTGATGACATCTTTCTCCGCCTGCCACTGGGCCTTTTTCGCGTTGAGCTCCTCGCGAAGATTGGCCTGCTCGCGCTCAATGCCTTCGCGCTGCTCGCGGCCTGCCTTGTCGGTTTCCTTCTTCAGCGCAAGATGCTCAATCTCGAGTTGACGCAAGCGCCGGTCGAGCACGTCAATCTCGTAGGGCATGCTGTCAATCTCGATCCGCAGCCGCGACGCCGCCTCATCGATCAAATCGATGGCCTTGTCCGGCAGAAAGCGATCCGATATGTAACGGTTACTTAGAACTGCCGCAGCCACCAAAGCGCTATCCTGTATCCGCACGCCATGATGTACCTCATAGCGCTCCTTCAATCCGCGCAAAATGGCAATGGCGCTCTCCACATCCGGCTGGCCCACAAATACCGGCTGAAAACGCCGTTCCAGCGCGGCGTCTTTCTCCACGTGCTTGCGATACTCGTCCAGCGTGGTTGCGCCAACGCAATGCAACTCGCCCCGCGCCAACGCCGGTTTCAGCATGTTCGACGCATCCATTGCGCCTTCGGCAGAACCAGCACCCACGAGCGTGTGCAACTCGTCAATGAAGAGGATGATCTGACCCTGCGCCTGTTCCACTTCGCGCAGCACCGCCTTGAGTCGATCCTCAAACTCGCCGCGGAACTTGGCTCCGGCAATCAGCGCGCCCAGGTCAAGTTGCGCAAGGCGCTTGTTCTTCAGTCCTTCTGGCACGTCGCCCGCGACAATACGCTGGGCCAAGCCTTCGGCAATGGCCGTTTTTCCTACGCCGGGCTCGCCTATCAGAACCGGATTGTTCTTTGTGCGGCGCGACAGAACTTGGATGACACGGCGAATCTCTTCGTCGCGGCCGATAACGGGATCGAGTTTCCCCGCACGCGCGAGCTGCGTCAGATCGCGACTATATTTCGCCAGCGCATCGTAGGTGGTCTCCGCATTGGGATCGGTAATGCGCTGTGTGCCGCGGACTTCCTTCAACGCGCGCATCACGGCGTCTTGCGTGACGCCCGCGTCATGCATCAATTGCCCTGCGGCATCTCCGCGCACGCTCAGCATGCCGAGCAGGATATGCTCCGTACTGAGGTACTCGTCGCGCAGGCTCTGTGCGACCTTCCACCCCGCGTCCAGCACGCGCTGGAGGTGGCTCCCAATCGCAGGCTGAACAGCCGCCCCGCTCATGCGCGGCAACGAGCCAATGCGCTCCTTGACGCGATTGCGCAGGGTTTCGTCGGGAATACCAAGCCTTTGGAGGATGGACTCAACGACCCCCTTCTCCTGGGCCAACAATGCATCAAGGACATGCAGCGAAGATATTTCTGCATGGCCTGCCTGCGACGCCGCATCCATCGCTTCGGCAAGTGCTTCTTGGGCTTTTATCGTCAACTTATCAAGACGCATCGAAACACGCCTCCTCTCTTGGTATGAAGATTTCAGGTCGCTTCATGACCTCCGGGGCTAGTCCCCTTGAGTTCATGGATATCCTGTCTCCCTTTCTAAGGCAACCCCCATGCCAAGTAAAGGCGAGCATTTCAAAGAACTTCCGAGGTTTGTCCGAGCGCGTGTGTTCTATTGCGAAACACCGGCCGCCCATTCTGAAACAGAACCCTGGATTCGCAGATTCAGGAGAACGGCCCAGATGGGAATGTTGTTGGCACTAAACGCGACAGGAGAGCGGCGCTTGAATTGTCTCGCCAGACACTTATGGAACCTACTTCTTCTTCGCCGAGAAATGCCGCTTCCAGATGATGGTGAAGGCGGGCCCGTTGAAGTCGTCTTCCTGTTCTTTGAACCAGCTATAGCTGGCTCCGAACGAGAGCTGGCTCTTTGGGCCCAGGGGTACGTCCAAACCAATACTGGGCGCTACGCTGGGGATGACCCACTCGTCGCTGATCGTCATGTCCACGAGGTTGTCGAAGGGTTTCCAGCCGACCTTGGCTTTGGCCCTGTACGTCGCGCTGACATAGGTCGCGCGCCCGCCAATGTTGGGCCGCGCCGCTCGTAAGCGTTCCATAATCCCGTGATATTCTTTCAACTCGGGCATACCCCAGGGAAAATAGTCAGCGCCCAACCCCACGTAGAACGCACCGCGCTTGATCTCGAAGTCGGTGTGCATCGGCAGGATAAGGTAGCTCTTGTCGTCAGCCTTCGTCCGAACTTTGCCTGCTGAATAGCCGAGCTGTCCAAACACCGACCACTTGTCGCCAAACGTGCGTCCGACACCCACGTACGGGACCCAAAGAAGGCCCATGTCGCGAATGTCGCCGACGGTCAACACGTCGTCGAACGTGGGGGAGAACTTGTGCATGAGTCCGTCGTAGTAGTTGCGGACAAGGCTTTCGCTGCCCATTTTCGGGTAAGCATTCGATAAGCCAAGGAAGAAGTACCAGGGTGAAAGCTGCCCCTCTTCGGTTGGAGAAGTCAGGGAGCGAGCTTCCTGACTTTTCTTCTTGGCAAGTCCAGTCTTTACGGGTTCATGCTCTGCCGCGGAACGTTCGGCCCCCCACGCAGACACCAGACTCAGACATGACACAACAATCGCTAAAAATAGAGCCGATACTGGCTTTGGCAAACTGACCTACCTTTACTACGTGTTAGTCTCGGAACCGAAAGCCACCCCATGAGATGTATCTAGTCTAGAGGTCACGAAATCCCGGTTCAAGCGGTTCGGGACGACACTTACTCCTCGTAGATCATCTTCTTTGTCATGCCGCCGTCGACGACCATGTTCTGGCCCGTCATAAAACCCGAACGCTTCTCGTCAGCCAGGAACAAACATGCCTCCGCGATGTCTTCAGGCTTTCCCACACGGCCTGCCGGATGTTGTTGGTGATCCTTTTGCGACAGGGCCGCCTGTTTTCGTGCTGAGGTCTTCTTCCATCCCGTGACGTCTATCCAGCCGGGACTTACTGCATTCACGCGAAGTCCGCGGGACCCAAGTGACACGGCGAGGGCGTGGGTCAGCGCCGCTAAACCGCCTTTCGACGCCGAATAAGGTTCCGTATCCGGTTCGGACATGAATGCCCGCGTCGAGCAGATATTGATGATGGCCCCACCGCGCGGCATATGGGGCACGGCATACCGCGCGCAGAGGTAAGGACCTCTCAGATTGACTGCTATTGTCCGATCCCACAAGTCTACGGACCCTGTCAGGATACCCCCGCCGCCATAAATGCCCGCGTTATTGACCAGCACATCTATGTTTCCATTTACTTCAGAAGCGGCCCGCATCAGGTTCGCCACAGACTGTTCGTCCGCGACATCGGCCTCGACGAAGCGTGGCCTGGGGTTCTCCCCGGAGAGCATGGTTGCCAACTCCTGCCCAGCTTCGCGGTCGGTGTCGGCAAACACAACCTGCGCGCCAGCCTTCACGAATGCAGTGGTCACCGCCATTCCAATACCCTGTGCGCCGCCGGTGACTACCACCGTTTTCGAGGCAAAATCCATATCAGGCTCCCTCAACCTGTTCGTAGATTCCTGCTGATCTGCCAAGCCTATCAAGCGCCATAGCCTACCACGAAAGGGTGGCCTACCGATCAGTATAGAGAAATTTGAAATCGAAGTATGAAATATTCATAATCCGATTATATAAGGCTTATTAGAACGCCAATTCAATTAAAGCGCGACAATTTTGCGCGACATGAGTAGTGAGTGCTATAATCTCATTGTGGGCCGTGTGGCCTGGAAAGCGAGACGCGCATGCTATCTATGATTGAAGTGCAGTGCCCGCATTGCGGAGTCCGGGGCCAGATGATGGTTCCCCCTCTCGGTGCGTTGATTGTGGGTCCGTGCCCCAATTGCACGGAATTCGTGATGGTGTTCTGTGGCCGCGTGCTTCCGTTGGATAAGAGGGTGCTAATGGAAGGTTCGGCGGAGGAGCGGCACGCCCACCTGATGGGGATCCTGACGGAGTTTCTGGACGAGCGGGTACAGAAAGTGGTGGACCAGATTTCCCCTGAAATGGCCGACGGTTTGCATGAGTATGGCATCGAACCGGACGAGGCTCTGCCGAAAACGGAGGCATTGAGCGACGAAGGCGACGAGCCTGTCCCCGTATCATCTATTTCGCAGGAAGAATTTGAGCAGTTCGTACACGACGATTTACCGAAGCTAGACAACTCAGTCTACTTTAAGACGATTTTCGACTAGGCCAAGAGGGGTCTGGACACGACTTGAGGGACCTCGCCTGCCGGAGTACCGGTGGGCGAGGTTCTGATTTTTTGTCAGCGTTTGTAGGTGCCCATCAGTTTCGCCTCGCCCAGGATGTGGCCCTGCATGGCCTTCTCCACGTCAGCTTTTCGGACTCCCGCGCGAAGGTTCAGCGTCGCATCAAGGGCGTAGAGCTTGAAGAAATAGCGGTGGGCCTTCCCCGGTGGAGGCATGGGACCGTTGTAGCCAATCTTGCCGAAATCGTTTTTGCCTTGGCGTACGCCTTCGGGTGATTCATCGGTCTTAGGGACGCTTTCCGGCAATGAACGCGTTGCGGCGTCGATGTTGTAGATGACCCAGTGTACCCACGTGCCCGCGGGGGCGTCGGGGTCATCGCAAATCAGCGCGAACGCGTGTGTGTTGGCCGGCGGCTCGGTCCATGCCAACGGCGGGGAGACATCAGTTCCCTCGCCCGTGTGCTTCTTGGGAATGGCATCGCCTTCATTGAATGCAGTGCTCGTGAGTTTCATTTCCGTGTCCCCCGCAGCAGTGTCCGCGACCGGGGCGGCCGTATGCTTGGCTCCGGGCAGAATCCCCGCAAGGCAAACACAGGCCAAGGCAGCCGCGAGACATTTTGCACGACTGACTGGATACCTCATTACGCGCGCCTCCTCGACAAGACGGATGTCCTCATTATAGACCCTGTTGCCTCAAAGCGGCGCGTCTTCTTTAATACGTCCTATAGATATGGGGAAGTTCATTGCACTGATATACGCCCAGTGGAGCGAGGTGACGGGTCCTGTGTGGCGGCCCGAATGCGCGTGGTAGCGTTGGATCTGCCTGCACCGGTTTGCGAAACGAGGGACTTGCGGGATGGCGAAAGACAGACTTCGCATAGAAGCAGGAATTGCTTGGTGTGGAGCGCTCGAACGGTGGATTGCCGAGGGGAGAGGAATTGCAGACAGGATTTACACGATTGACACGATTTACAGAACGAGGCCGGATTGTCTCGGAATGGCACTGGGGACAGTGCGCGAGACGAGGGGGCGCACAATTCATTCAAGACTGTACATGAAATATTCGGTCTGTCCCAATATATGCCTGCGCCTCTTGCATGAATCATTGCGCTGAATGGGCTTGATTGGCGCTCTTCATTCGTGTGATTCGCGTGTTTCGTGGTCAATATTCTCCGCGTCACCAGACGCCACCGCCGTTTCG